>NZ_CAUPIY010000002.1:0-244811 GCF_963511525.1 uncultured Mobiluncus sp.
CTTCTTCTTCAAATTCATCTTCAAAAAAACCCTTCTTCTGGGTAATAAAGGGTGGGAAATTCGGGGCTAAATCAGGTTGCGAACAGACAGAGAATCCCGGGCAGACATCAGTTGGGGCTGCGGTACACGGGAGTTGGTGAGATACCATTCCTGCTGGGTTTTTTAGATAACAGTTGGATTTTTAGACTCTTCCGACTGGGTTGCAAGCGCACAGAGATTTTCAGGCCGATATTAGGTGGGTTTGAGTAAATATGGGAGGTTTTTTGAGGGAATACCCGGCAGGGGTGTACCTAAAGGTGGAGAATAGCCGGGTAGCTGCCAATAATGGCAGCTACCCGGCTATTCTCCCCTTATAATCCCCAAACCCCGAAACATCCCCCACCCAGCCACTCAAAACCCACCACCCTTCTGACTATTTTGCAGAAAAAGATCCCCCGCCCTGGTGACATGAGCCACAGGGTGGGCATCACGCCTCGAGCAGCGCGAGGGGGATGACGTAGATTCCGTCGGGACGCCGGTAGGCTTGTGTGCCGGTGCTGATTACCGCGAGGAGCGGGTTTTGGCCCGGGAGTTGGCTGCGCAGCCAGTGCAGGTGTTTCACGTCTTGGTCATCGATGGCGCTGGCGAGTTTGACTTCCAGACCGGCAATCTCGCCGTTCGCGCCTTCTAAGATGATGTCGACTTCATGGTCGCCGTTACGGGTTCGCAAGTGGTAGACACGAGCCCGGTTCGCTTCGGCTGCCACGCGGAGGCTCAACACCGCGAGGGACTCAAAAAGCTGTCCCAAGAATTTTTGGCCGCGCGCTCCCAGCAGCGTGGTTTCGTTTAGATTCAGCAGCCGCATAGCCAAAGCGGGGTCTGCCAGCTGGTGTTTCGGGGCTTGTTGCAGCCGCTTGGGAGCGTTAGACGAAGGCGTCCAGCCGGGGACCGGATCGAGAATCCACAGAGCTGTCAAATGATCGCGATAGGCGATAGTCGTGGTTTTGGCCGGCTGGGAACCGTCCCCGCCAGTAGTCGCATCCAGCAGGTTAGCGTAGGAAGTAGTCTGCGAACTTGCCGCCGCATAAGCCGCCAACCAACGGCGCAGCGTCTCAGGTCGGCGCACGGTAGCCCCGTAATCAGGCAGGTCACGGTCCACAATCAGACGCAGATATGAATCGAGCAACTCCTGAGTTACCTCGGCAGATTTCCCCATAATCCCAGGAAACCCACTGCGCGCGATGGCCCGGCAATAATCAGGCAAAGCAAAGTCTGTCCGCCCCTCCACGGCTTGGTCAGGGTCACTCAATAGTGCCCCCAGACTCACGGACGGTTGTGTCAGACCCCTTTCGAACAGCGCCATCGGACGCATCCGCAGTGACAGAATTCGCCCCGCCCCGCTGTGTGTCCCGTTTGCGTCGAAAGGCGTGGCCGAACCCGTCAGCAAAAACCTGCCCGCCGGAGCTCCCGCGTCAACTTGACGACGCACCGCGTCCCACACCGATGGAAACTTTTGCCACTCATCAAGCAGGAAAGTCCCCGCCTCGACAGTCAAAAAATCGGGATCCGCCGCCGCTACCAGCAGAGTCTCCTCGCGATCCAGCATCCAGACCGTGTCGGCCCGCTGCAGAGCCGTGGCCGTTTTCCCCACGCCCTTCGGGCCATCAATCGCAATAGCAGGCACCTCGGGCAGCAAGGCATTGAGCCGCCTATCCAACGCGCGCGTAACATAAGACATGATTCTATTATACTGTTAGCAGGTTATCTACGCTACCTTTAGCCGGTATTTTGTGATGCTTTTAGCAGGGGTTGTGTTGCGCCTGGCGTGAAGCAATATCGTAAACATGCAACGCTAGATGTTGCTAATCGGGAAGTTTTCGTTGGGATAGCGCGGAAAGTGGGGAATAGTGGAGCCGGCAAAACCCGCGAAGCTGGCTGTGTCCACCAGGACAGTGCGGAATCACAAGAACGTTGAGGAATCAAGAGGGCGGATACGCCAGGGATAGTCGAGACGGTGGTGATTTTGTGGGTCTGGGCGGGTGGATGCTTCGGTGTTTGGGGATTTATAGGGGGAGAATAGCCGGGTAGCTGCCATTATTGGCAGCTACCCGGCTATTCTCCTCCTTTAGGCACACCCCAAGCGGGTATCTCCTCAAAAAACCTCCATGATTCCCCGCAGCTCTGGCAGATGTCGGCCTTGGATTCTCTGTGTGTTCACAACCTGATTTACCCCCGAATTTCTGACCCTTTATTACCCAGAAGAAGGGTTTTTTTGAAGATGAATTTGAAGAAGAAGTTTGTGATTGGCGCTGCTTCGTTGGCGCTGGTTGCTGGCATGGGTGTCGCTCCCGCGATGGCGGTTGATATTCATATGCCTAACGGTTCTTTGGTGCAGCGTGTGGCTGGTGATGATCGTGTGGCGACATCGGTGGCTGCGGCTGAGAAGTTCGTGAAGGACGAGACAGCCGCGAACCGCACGGTTACTACGGCTTACATTGTGGGATACAACGCGATTATTGACGCGGCTGTGTCCGGTGAGCTGACTGATGGTGCTGTTATTGTGGCGCCGAAGGATAAGGGCGACCAGCTGTTGCTGGGTAAGACGATGGCTGACTCGACTGAGTTGAGGGGCATCACGACGTTGGTTGCTATTGGTGGCAAGGGCGTGGTTCCGGATGCGACCATTGATAATATTAAGAAGTTCAATGCGGCTATCACGAAGACCGAGCGTGTTGATGGTAAGAACCGTTACGAGACTGCGGTGAACATTGCTAAGCGTGCGTTCAAGAACGCTAACCCGGCTAACGTGTTCTTGACTTCTGGTGCTAACCCGGTTGATGCTTTGGCTGCTGGTTCTCTGAATGGTTCGGTGTTGTTGCCGGTGAACGTGTCTGGTGATGTGGATCCGGTTTTGCCCGAGTACTACAAGGCTTCCGGTGTTGGGGCCAATACCACCTATGTTTTGGGTGGTACTGGTGCGTTGTCTGACGAGCAGGCTCAGAAGGTTATCGGTTCTACCGAAAAGATTAATCCTTGGGCTTTTGAAAAGACAGTTGCGGAACTGAAGAAGGACGTTCAGCTGGCTGCTATCAAGTACTTCGGTACTGATGCTTGGCAGAAGGGTGCAGTTGGTTTGCAGCCTGATCCTAACAAGGCCAATTACGGTTTCTTCGGCTTGGCTGACGGTGGTGCCGCTGTAGCGGGTACTTTGCAGGATGTTCGTCAGGTGACTGATGTCCCCACGGCCCCCGTAGCTACTGCCGCGAACGTGTTTACTGGTTTCAAGGGCACGGCTGACAAGATTGAAAAGAACGCTCAGGAATTGCAGACCCTGGGTAACACTAAGAAGAGCACGCTGGATGCTGAGATTGCCAAGGCTAGCAAGGGTGGTTCAGCCCAGTGGGGTAATACTGGCACTTGTGCAGCTCCGGCCATAGCCACTCAGGCTCCGTTGGCTGCCGCTTACGCGGATTACTTCGGTACTGCTGAGGTTTTGCCGGCCCTGGCTTGCACCAATGTTGGCGGTAAGGATGTTTACAGGGTGACCAATGCCAATGTGGCTTCTTACACTATTGATGCTGACGGTGTTTTCTCTGGTCTGAACACGGCGGTTATCGAAAGGATTAACAAGGCTGCTAAGGACGGTGCCGCGACCGCTGCTGTCGGCAAAGCTGGTCAAGCTGCTGCTTCGACCTACCCGCAGGGCGTGGCTGATTCGTTGATGGCTATCGTGGCTCAGGATCACGGTATTAACTCGGATGATACCGCTAACCCGCCTACCGATACGATTAACTGGCCGGTTTTGACTGAGTTGGCTAATGATCAGGCTAAGACCCAGCGTAGCTTGGAGGAAATGTACAAGGCTGAGCTGACTGCGGCGGTGGCTGCTTACAATGCTCATTCCACTTCCGATATCGTGGCTCAGCCTGCGGGTGTGAAGCGTATCGGTGGTCAGGATCGTTACGAGACTTCCGCTCGTGTGGCTTACTGGGGCGTGCGTTTCAACGCTGTTCCTACTACGGAGCTGTACTTGGCTTCTGGTGAGGATGCGAACCTGATTGACTCCGTGGTTGCTGGCCAGTTGAACCGGGGCTCGATCGTCTTGGTTCCGAAGACCGGTGCACTGCCCGAGTCCACCAAGAACCACATGGGTTGGTTGATTGCCTTCACGAAGGCTGTGGGCGCGCCTCTGACCTCTGGTTTCGTTCTCGGTGGTACCGGAGCTGTGTCTGACGACATGGTCAAGGCTGCCGTCTCGGCCCTGAAGTAAGCCCAGTCTTACTAAAAACTGAATAAACACTTGTGCCCCGGGGCCGTACGACCCCGGGGCACAAGTGTCTGTAAAATCCGTATGCCAAGCTCGACAAAGCGGCGTCCTTTACGCGGTCTGATGTAGTTCAAACAGGAAGATATTGCCAAAAACCATCGGGATTACATGAAAGTGATTTCGCATTCTCTTTCCTTTGTGACGAGGAGGCGTGGCCATTATGCTGTAAGTGTGTAGAAATGCGTACAATGTTGGTGTAATGAATTCACTAAAGATAGGTGAGGTTAGAATTACTCTGACCTTGCTTATATACTAGAGAAGCGATATTGCGAAATACATTACTGAACTCGATATATTTGCAAGGATTAGCTAAACGTATGTAATGATTATTAATAAAAGATCTTGGATTTATTACGAAACATTCGTTAGGCATAGACAATAGATTGCTATCTAAAGCGAGGAAGAGACAGGTATGGATTACTCGAAGCATAAAGAAAAAATAAATAATAATAAATTTTACAAAATAGCATATCCCATCGCCATGATATTTGTATTAGCAGTATGTACTTACGGTGTTATTGCTCTTTTAGACACATGTGGAATAACAGAATATTCTACAGAGTATATTACTTCTTTGAATTTAACTCTAGTCACCCTGATATTCGCATTAAACACGCTGCCATCTTATATTCAAAAGAGAGATTACGAAAACGCTAATCTTGATTTGTTAATTAATAAGGAGAAACAAAAAAACCTGGTAGATGATGTGATTATGTTTTTCACAGTGCTGTCCGTCCTCACCACATCAATTTGTGTAGCAAGACCGCTCAATCTATTGTTAATAGTTAAAATGAATTGTAATGTGATTAACTGGAATGATGAATGTCCAAATTTGATTGTTAATCTAGTTGCTTACATGATTAATCTTGGTTTGCAGAGCGTTTTCTCCCTGAACCGCGATACGCCGATTAGCGGCTTTATACAGCAGGTGCAATGTTTAAAGAAGCTACAATTGATTAATTTCTCTGAGTACAAGCCATGCTGGTTTGACGATATTCTAATCGCAGCATTACTTGGACCAGCAATTTTGTTTTCAGCCCTGTCACCAAGTTTTTTAGGACTCAGCTTATTATTCACTATAATTATTAGCACCTCATTATTTTTGCACTCTCAATCAGAAATTAAATTAACGGGAACTCGGCGTAGAATAAGCTGTACGGAAAAAGTTTTACAGGTTTTCATACTAGTGTATTTTACTTTATTTCTGGTTGCTTTACCTTTTTCTTCACACGTAATTTTTCAACTTGTTTATCGAATCTACTTATTTTTAATTGCTTTTTGCGTATTTTTATCTTTACCCTTAAGATCCAATGGCTACATACGTACACACTTAAATAAATTTTTACTAAAACGTATAACTAATGTAACAAAAAAACAAGTTATGGAACTTAAATGCAAATTAGACAATGAATTAAATCCTCATCTTGCTCAACTAATTAACGCTAGATTGGATATTTCACATACTGATTACTCACTTAATCCATGAATCGTCAAAATTGTCTTTGAGAACATTCATATCTATAAGAAGTTTACTAGTTAAGATTGCTTTCAATTACTCATCCTCTCATGCACACCTTTGACTCAATGGCAATTTTTTTTAGCTTTATCCGGATTGTTTCATGCCTAGGAACTAATTACCAAAATTTGAGAATGCGCCGAATGATTACGTTTGTTTACCACCATCGAGATTGTTTTTGAGGCTAATCCAACGCCCGTTTTACGAACAAGCATACATCGACGCTTCTGCCTGAAATCCACTAGTGTCACATAGCGGATATATACCTGCAACTACCAGGCTTTCGAACCAGCCGGATACACTCACGGTTTTTGCTAATCACAGTTGAGCTTGTCATATCTTTCCGTAAATGTTTGATTTTACATTTTGCAGATTCTTTCGGATTAGTCTAGCGCTAGTTCTTGGAGTTTTTTTGGCCATACTTGGGCTTTGTGTCTCCTTTTTTAGTTTGCCCTATAATCTACGTCCAGTAAGTCTGGTAATTTATGTCTCTACAGTGAATCTTTCGAATCCCGTGAGACTCTCAACGCTTCTTCATTGTTCACACCCGCAATAATCCGTTTCTGCACTCATGTTCTCTAGCAATGGATTGTGGCATAGTTGTTGAATCCACTTTAATTGCCCGGGTTACCTACGTTGATTCGAGATTTTAGGTCACTTTAGCACGACGTGGCCCGGTCTGTGGGCAGCGTAGGGTCGAGATTCTAAAACAGACTGCACCCGGGCGGCGAAACTTGGGGGATAATGCCAACCTCGATATTTGCTTAGTTTTTCAGGTGAGCATTATTCGTGGTGTTTTTATTCAAAGAGGTCAGTGTGGGAACCGGTGCGGTTCAGGAACATAATGAGACGATTTCCATCTATTCGATAGATTAGGAGCCAATCGGGCTTGATGTGACACTCCCTGAAACCGGCGTAGTTACCGCCGAGATCGTGATCCCGGTACTTTGCGTCAAGCGTATTTCCGCTCGCAAGCTGCGTAACGACTGAGTTGAGAAGTCCCAAATCTAGGCCGCGCTTTTTGCCAGCTTCAAATCTTTTTTGAAGCGGTTGGAAAGGACAACTCGTAGGTTCACGCGAGAACGTCCTCCATGGCTTCCTGAAAGTTTGCGTAGCTCTGGTATTTTTCCGGGTGCGCTTTCATTGCCTCATATTCCTGTAAGGCGGCCAAAGTTTCCGCATTGGGAATATCTCTCGTGATTCTAAAAGGTATCCCCTGGTCACGCACGGTTTGACGAAGGAAAATTGTCACGGCAGTGGTGAGATCCATACCCAAATCTTTCAGCAACTCTTGCGCTGATCGTTTGAGATCTGCATCCAAATTTATGTTCGTACTAACTTTGGTCATGACTAGCCCTCCTCCAGTACCATCGTAGAACTAACAGGCTAAAAGTCAACAGTTATGTGCGTAACGTGCGTTTAATACGCACCCTTTAGCAGTGTCCCGAGATTTCTCCCGAGAGTGCGAATCGTCCTAGATAGCAAACAACATTACCGTCTGACGAGACCTAGCCGGGGAACATCAAACGCGACGAACAAATGCGCTCAAAAACTCAGAGTAATCGTCGCGTTGGCCATAGTACTCGTCCTGGCAATCCGCGCAGCAACACCGAACCCGTCCACGATACCCGAGGCTTGCTTGTACCGTGTCCCTTACAATATTCAAGCTCGCATACCGACAAAAGTTGATATATAACTGATGCGTCTCAAGTTTTGTCCCGATTCTGATGTGGGTGCTAGTTGTTTAGCATGGGTTTGATTGTATTGGGTTGTCACCTCCTCGGGTGTGGAATAATTCAGTGATTCATGGAGGCGGTGGTGGTTCCACCAGTAAACCCAGTTCATGGCAGCGAACTCGACCTCGGACAGGGTTTCTTTGGTTCGCGAATAGATCAGTTCGGTCTTGTATAAACCATTTTCGGTCTCTGCCAAAGCGTTATCGTAGGAGTCTCCCACGGTTCCGGTAGCAGATTTTATCCCGTAATCAGTAAGTTTGTCGTTATAGGCAATGGGGGGTGTACTGGCTACCGTGATTGCAATGATGCACCAGCCTGGCAAGATTTTCTCTTCTTGCTAGGGCCATGGCCTGCTCGAGTGCTTGCAGTAGCAGTATTTCGGTCTTCATTCATGACAGGGTAGCCCAGCCCTTAATCTTTCGAGAATACACATCGGTTTCAAACGCTGTATAAACAAAACCTGATGAAGTTCGAACATAGGTAATATCTACTGCCTACAATCAGTTAGGCCTACCTGCCTCGAACTGGCGAATAACGAAATCCGAACGTGTATCCGGCTGGTTCGAAAGCCTGGTAGTCGCCGGTTTAACACCACGTAAGGGTGTGGGCGTGTTAAGAATACGGCCACGCTAGATGCCTAGATAATGACTTACCGGTTAATGAACTTGCTACCGTTATCACAGTTCAGGCTCTAGACCTGGTACAAAATGGCTTCTATCGCAGAGTCTAGAGCTTTGAGCATATGCACCCTGGCGTTATTCTGTAGGGCTTTAAAATGTATCCAGCCCATGTTCACGTCGGTTCCCGTCAGGGTACAGATTGACTCTGCCTTGTGACTAGGACCGCAAAGCGCCACAGTGTCTATCTCAAAAAATCCTGGTTCGTCAGAGATCTCATTCACGGCTTTCCTGATTTTTATTGAGTTACGTAACAGTGCTCTTAGTTGCGTACTCAAATAGGACGGCTTATGTTCGCAATAAAAAGATTGTGCGAGCTTTCTCACAGGTCGCGAGTGGCGGTGGAACCGCTTAGACGCTGGTATAAGCGTTTATTGGTCGAGGCAAAAAAAGTTTAGGACTCACACGTGAAGAGCGTGCTGATAGTGAGCGGCTTAACGTGAATATGTTGAATTGCGGCGGGCTACGTAGATTTTAAAACGGTCTCAGCTTTATTTGTAGCCGAGCTCGACCGACCGGCCCGTTAATGATTGCTTATATTGACAAGTATAAGCATCAATTCGAAGTGGAGCTGATTAAAACCAGAAGGCCAAAAAACTATGAATAGCTGATATTACCCGTGTGGGTACTTTGTATGGGTTTGCCTATAAGGTATTTATCGTTAATGTGTTCTCACTAAAAAATTGATGGCTGGTCCACCAAAACTATCACAAAAAGCAACACTCAATTATCGTGTACAATATAAAATTGACAACTAAGGTATAAAGCCATCTGCTAGAAGCTTCGGGGATTCATACGATAACACCCTAGCCAAAACTGTGGGTGAGCCATAACAAAAATAAGTTAATCTACTCTCGAACATGGTGTTCATGTCACCAGGTCAAAGGGTCAACTCTGAACTGGGTTTAGAGGTAGAGCAATATCCGCTTCCACGAATCTCTGGGAAACATCACTCCTAAGAAGGTCATCGCAAGCTATAACCAACACCGAGTCAGCCAACTAACTTCCGTATCAAAAAGGACAAAAAGGGTGCTAGATTTGGCAAATGAGTTAAAAAAAGCAAAAAACTGTGATGCTGTGGTATCCTAGGTGTGTGAGAAAAATGCATGAAATGTTTACAAAGTGTTCAACTGCTACAACTTACGCTAACCTGGTACTTGAAGCCGCGCTTGAGGCATGGAGATTGAACGGTAAGGGGGTTGTAGTCGACAGTTCGATTCCCGGTAACGGCATTTTTGCCAAACTAATTCATCCTGACGACAAAAGTATAGAGTATTGTGTAGAAGAAGATGTAGACGAATCAACCTGGGAGACCCTCTTAAGCTATACAAAACCTAAGTTTTGGACACAACGGGCCTTAGTTCCCCTTCAAAGTCTCGGGCAAGCTCATGATTTTTTGCGTGAAGGAAACTTCGAGATCCAAGGATGGTGGATTGGTGATGAAGATAATGTGTTATTTGGATCAGTAGAGGTTGCCTAATGCCACCGGCTGTTTATGCGCAGAACGTGATTGCGTTAATCTGGGATTTTGATAAAACTCTTTCTCCAGACTATATGCAAAAACCGCTATTCGAAGAGTATAATGTTGACCCTACGGATTTTTGGATGCAAAACAACGAATACATTGAATACTACAACAAAAAAATTGCAAATAATCTTGAAGAAGTGAATCCTGATACATTCTACCTAAATCAGATAATCAAATATATCAAAGCAGGAATTTTCAAAGATTTAACCAACAAAAAACTACAAGAACTTGGGAGTAAGATAAGACTTTCCGCCGGTCTTCCTGATTTTTTCGATCGTACTCGTGCAATTGCTTCAGAACCAGATTTTAATAAACACGACATTCGTATAGAACACTATATTGTTTCAACCGGGTTACGCGCCATGATTCAAGGTACAGCCTTAGCAGACAAAGTAGACGGTATTTGGGCATGCACCTTATTGCCATCTTCCTCCGAGCCATCTTCCTCCGACAACAAATCAAACAATCTTTTGCCAGTAGCAAGTACACAAGTTCTCTCTCAAGTCGGTTATGCACTAGACAATACAACTAAAACCAAGGCTATTTTTGAGATAAATAAAGGTATTAATAAAGATACAACGGGACGGCTTGATGTTAATACCCGATTATCAGACGATCAAAGACGTGTTCCATTTCACTACATGATATACATAGCTGATGGCCCTAGCGATATACCCAGCTTTTCCGTTGTGGGAAGTAAAGGTGGAAAATGTTTGGCGGTATATGGGGAAGACCCTAAAGAGTATGAAAACGCCGCCTCTTTGGAAGAGCAGGGGCGGGCTCACAGTATTGCCCCAGCTGACTATAGGCCTGGCAAGCCTGCCGATAAATGGCTAAACAGGGCAATTCGAATTATGGCGAACGAAATTGTAGCTAAGCGGGAAGCTGTATTTAATTCTTTAGGAATGCTTCCAGAGCACGTTGTGTAATCTAAAGAAGACATTTTTTATTACATATGTTAAGTTACACTGTGTGTGCACATTTTTTTAATTGTGGTTAGTTTTACGCACGATGGAAACTACTAACAATTTATTTATTCATGTTGTAAACTTGTGTTTACAAATCACTCTCGGCCCAGCTGTACCAGAGCGGGTACAATTAGTACAGCGTTTAGACAAGTACCGTGCTGCTCCGAACCTTATAACAAACACAGCGACCGACTTTGAATATCAGCCCAAAATCGAACTAGATACTTCTTAATGTTTTAGAAGTCTACATGTCTAAATCCGAAAACGTCTTTTTCTTGGCTTGTTCGTTACAGTGCAATTTTATTTCATTTTTAGGCGTGAATGAAAACGATAGAATTAAACACGAATGTTTTGTTCAACACGGCTTGAGGCGGGATAAAAACTCTGCAAATCGCTCATATTTTTGCACAGCCAGCCCAAATCAATTGAATAATATTTTTCTTATTGCTGACGAGTTTCGCTATTTTTAAATCGATTAAGGCGCCACAAACCCGTTTTTCTAACTTATTTAGGATTGGCACAAACATTGCTCACTAATAATCTTTTATAAATCACATTCAGCTAAAGAGAAAAATCCTAGGCTACACAACCATGTCAACAGCAATAATCGACGCCGTGGTTTACCACACACAAGTACTGTAAACCAGCGAAAAATCCTACCGACTCCCGAACCACGAGCGACCAAAACCTGTTGAATAAACTGTTAAAAATTCAATAGCCAAAAACTCATAATTTTAAAACAGCCGCCGATAAAGTACTTTGTTTTAGATTAGATTGAGGATAATCTTTTTGTTTACACCACTCCGGCAGATAGTAGCAATATCTGACAAACAAAAGTTTTCTGCGAAGACCGGTGGGGTTATAATCACAATCATGCCTTTTGGTCGGTTAAATCGAGGCAGAAAGGCAGATTCCAGTAAGTCGGTTGGTGATTTTATGCGGATTATTGGCGTTTTAACCCGACATCATTGCGTAGTTTTTGCAGTTGCTCGAGTGCCTGCTGAAAGCAATTTCGTATGTTGCTAGCTTTAGGCCACTGGCGTTGTTAGTGGCATCTGAAATTTGAGCAGTTTTGGCATTTGAAAATTGAGCACTTCTGTCAGATTAGGAGTGTGATTTCGTTGCATGATTGGGAAGTTATTCGGTCTTTGGCGCGGTCGGGTGTTCCGAAAGCGCAGATTGCTAGGGATTTGGGGTTGGCGCGTAACACGGTGGCGCGTGCTGTTGGGGCGGATTCGCCGCCGCGTTATCAACGGTCTGGGAGGGGTTCGTGTTTTGATGCTTACGAGACCAGAGTCCGCTCGTTGCTCCAGGAAACACCGCGTATGCCGGCAACGGTTATCGCGGAACGGATTGGCTGGCCGCGGTCTGGGAGGTTGTTACGTTATCATGTTGCTTTGATACGTCCTGAGTTCTTACCTATTGATCCGGCAGACCGGCTGGAATGGGATATCGGGGACGCTGTCCAGTGTGATTTGTGGTTTCCTCCGTACAAAGTGCCGTTGGATGACGGGCGGGAATGTCTAGTTCCGGTTTTGGTGATGGCTTGCGCGTATTCACGTTACACGGTATGCGTGGTGATTCCTACACGTACAACTGCTGACCTGTTACAGGGTATGTGGGAAGGGGTGCAGCGTTTTGGTGGTGTACCACGCCGGTTCATTCGGGATAACGAGTCTGGTATCGGGCGTGGTAATCATCTCGCTGCAGGGGTTAGCGGGTTCATGGGAGTACTTGGAGCCACGCTCAAACAGCTCCCTCCCAGAGACCCGGAATCCAAAGGGATTATCGAGCGGTTTAATAGGTACGCAGAAACATCATTCATGCCAGGACGGCATTTTCTTTCCCCGCAGGATTTACAGGCTCAGCTCGATGATTGGATGGTGAAAGCTAACGGTCGTACGCATGCCACGTTACATGCTATACCTGCTGAAATGTATCAGGAGGAACTGACTCATTTCGCGTCGTTACCACCCGTGAAACCACAGTGTGGCTGGTTCAAAGAAGTCCGGCTGGGACGGGATTATTACGTTTCCCTGGACGGGAACCATTATTCCGTGAGTCCGGAATGCATAGCCGCTCTCGTCCAGGTCAGGGCTGACCTGAACACTGTTAGCGTTACCTGCAAAGGAAGCCTGGTTGCTAAACACCGGCGAGCGTGGGGCTCTGGGATAACCATCAAAGACCCAGCCTATGTGGCTAAAGCCCGCCAGTTAAGGGAGAAACTCCGGCTGATTGAACACAATCCCAAGCCTGTCCTCACTGCGCAGACAACGTTAGAAGAATACGACCGGGTTTTCAAGATAGGAGCATAACCAATGACCCAGGTAACTAAAGACATCATTTTTTACACTCACGCATTGAAAACACCTCGCATAGCCAAGACCTTCCAACACATGATAGACATGGCTAAAGACCAGGGCTGGTCCATGGAAGAATTCCTCGCGGCCGTACTCGAGACCGAGGTCTCAGCACGTCAAGCCGCAGGAATCTAGAACAAGCTACAACGAGCCCATTTCCCGTACCGCAAAACCATGGAAGAGTTCGATTTTGACTACCAGCCCCAAATCAGGAACGAGATACTCCCCAATGCTTCAGGAGCCTACATCGCTAAAGCGGAAAACATTATCCTCCTCGGCCCGCCCGGGACCGGGAAAACCCATCTCGCTGTAAGCCTGGGAATGAAAGCGATAGAACAAAACACTAACGTTTTGTTCAACACCGCTCAAGGCTGGATAGAAACCCTGCAAACCGCGCACAACCACGCACAGCTAGCCCAAGCATTAAAACGGTTGAAAAAATACCCCCTTCTCATCATTGACGAGTTCGGATACCTCCCAATCGATGCGGACGCCGCGAACCTGTTCTTCCAACTCATCTCAGACCGCTACGAACAAGGCTCGCTAATAATCACTTCCAACCTACCATTCAGCCAATGGGGAGAAATCCTAGGCTCCACAACCATAGCCACAGCAATAATCGACCGCGTAGTCCACCACGCCCAAGTCCTGCAAACCAGCGGAAAATCCTACCGACTACGCAACCACGACCAACCAAACCCAGTAAAATAAAACTGCTCAAAAGTCAACAGCCAAAAACGCACCATTTTCAACCGCCACCGACAATTTGGGACACATCCGGATCGGATGCATCTCAGATGCTGAGCCAGTTGACAAATAAGCCACTCATGTTTGGTAATAAAAAGCGCGTCCTGGTGGTCGTGTTGTCTCCCACGCCAGCGTACAAGTGGATGGGCGACGAGTCTGATGAGACCTTTGTTTCCCAACAATTCGGTGCAGTAAACATTATTTCCGGGTTGATTAAAAATAAAAAATTTCGACCTGATTTGGTAATTTGTTTCGCGAGCAAATTTGACTTGTATTCAAAAGAAAGCCCTAATCAATCTGACAGTAACCGTGAATATTATAAAAAACTATTCGCAAATCATCGAGAGAAACTCCAATCAGTCTGCCTTGCCAGCAACATTCCTTTCAAATTTATAATTGGTAGTTCAACAACCGGGTGGGGAATCCGGGAAGCAAACAGTTTCATTGCCAACAAACTTGTTTCGAGTCACAAATGAGCTTATTTAATCGAGATTTATCTTCAGCGCAGACCGGTATCTATGTTTACGGGTTTACGCGCAGCAATCAGTTCGGACCTGTAGTCTGGTCTGCAGACGAATACAGACCGGATCCACGCACATCGGAGATGGCGTCCCTTCTAGCGGAAAGCCCTGCCGCCCAGATTTTTGCCTGCGCCGACAAATGTGCCAGCAACAGTGGGGATACCCTGCTGTTACGCTTTCCTATTGACACGGTAGAAACCTGTAGCGGACGAGGCGGTCTAAGTATAGTAGCCGCTGCGGAAACGCCGTTAGGCGCGACCGACCAGTTGAAGTTATGGCTGATGGGGCGGGTCATTCAGAGTCTAATTGACACACCACTGCGAGGATTGGCGGACGTTGAACGAACCGCGCCTAGCACGATGACCGATATAGGTGATGAATTGCAGCACTACGGTACAGAAAGCCTTAACCAGCTCAAACCAGGCTACAAGGCCTTGGCAGCCTGGACGGATATGTTGGTTCAAGGCCAGAGCATGGCTCTACCAACACAAAACTGGACCTTAGAATCAGCTCTGATGATGGCTGCGTTACAGAGTCAGGCACAGTCACGGAAAGCGCAGGTAGCCTTGACTATGCCGGTATCGCAACTCCCTACAAGCAACTTGATTGCGTACGGATGCTGGTTAGACCAAATCATCTGTACTACGCCTGTATAGGGTTTGTAGGAAGGAAGTAAGTCAACCCTGACGGATAACCATGATGGGCGAGTTAGTTTTCACGCCCCGGCAGCTGAGGGACAATGACAAGCTAGCATAATCCTCAAGTAGACGAACCGCCCAATCATTTTCAACCCGACCGAATTTCTTTGGCGCGATCTCAATGCCCCTGTCAGCCCGATTGGGGCAAGACTTGGAACACTGCAATTGTGTTAGGCAGCAAAGGACAGCAGTTTGGCAACCCAATCAGCAAAGCGTGGACACTCCTTGAGCACCGCCTCAAAGGGGGTATGGTCGAATACGTCTGTTGAATCGGGGACTTTACGGTAGCGAACTTTGCTACGTTCCTTTAGTTGAATAATTCGTTTAGACGGGGAAGTTTGGGGCGAATCGTTGATTTCTTCTACCCCGCCGGACGAGTCTCTCCACCCAGCCATCTGGCGAATCTCTGCAGCGCTGAACACCGTTGAACTTCCGTGCAAAGCTGCGGCTATAACCAGCGTTTCAAATTCATGCTTCACTACGAAAGGTAAGAATTTTCCTGGTTGTTCCCGTTTCGTGTAGCACTCGAGCAGTTTTTCCTCAAGCTCCTCACACTTCGGAGCGGACAAACCGGCTTCCTTAATAAAATCCCGCGGAAAACCGTAGTAGTCGATCATCGTCGATACACCCTGCAATTGCGGCTCTGCAAGCAACGAACGAATCAACGAGTCATAACATGGCGTCGCCCTGGAATACCAGCCGCCACCACCAGAACATGCTTTCCCATTCGCACCGACCCCAGTTTTTACCACAATCGCTTTGGTATATAACTTCCCGCCGCTAGCCTGACAAAGATAAGGGTCTAAATAGTTCACAATGAACTGTTGCTCCGATGGTCCCTCCGCAACAATCGCAATCTCTACCATTGCTGCACCTCCACGCACCTTGAGATCACCCTATTGCCATTCACGAGTTCGTTACCTCGCGTTTTGGTGAAACGTTTAATACATTGTTTTCCCACATTTGCCCAACCGAATAATCATCCAGCCATTGGGTGTAAGCCTCTGGCTCGGGGCGATTCACGGTTGTAGCTCCGTTCTCGCGAGTCACCAGAGCCAGCTCTTGCAACGAGAACTGGTTTGCCAAAGTGACTGATTGCGTGGTGACAATGATTTTCCTCTCCGCGCTGGCAACCTCGTGAAGCATTTCAGCCAACTGATAGATAGCGAAAGGATGCAGACCAAGTTCAGGCTCATCCAAAACTATCGTCTCAGGCGGGTTGGTTTGCTGCAACAAGACGGTCAGACAAATAAACCGCAGCGTGCCGGAACTTAACCTCTCCCCAGAGAAAGTGCTATCCAGTCCTTTCTGTCTCCAGCGCAACACAGTACTGTGCGAGCCCTCATAAACCGGGTCGACCACGAAGTCCTCCAGAAAAGGTGCCACCACGCGTACCGAACGTACGATTCCCGCGTATCTCTCAGCGTCACTTTCTCTCATCCGCCACAACACCGCCGCGAGATTCCGCCCATCACTGTGAAGTCGGAAATTATCGGCGACATCGCAAGTCTGTAACACAGGCGAGCGGGACGAAGAGTCATCAAAATGGAAAACCCTGCAACCCGTGAGGATGTCTCGAATCCTTTCCTGTACCCCAGAACTCGAGTGGCGTTCATCTTCATGAGAAAGCACGGAACGACGAGCCAACGGTTTCCAGCCATTGTTGCCGTGGAAATCGTCATAGTAAGGGTCATTGTAATTTGCCGTGTCATGGAAGAAGAGACGTTCTCTCACAAGGGAAGTATCTCCAGTACCACGGCTGAACTGGACATCATATCCACTTTTGAGTGTTGTATTTATCCAGTAATCTACGTTGATTGCAAAACATCGCGGATTAAAGCCTGAACCTCGTTCCGGTTGGTCAAAATCGGCCACCGGGTTGCCCTGAAAGAAGTGTTCGCTAAACCCACCGCTACGCGTTATTGCTTCTTGAAACGTGTCGTCAACCAGTCGAGACAGTAGCTCTATGCCCCTGAGCAGGTTAGTTTTCCCTGCACCATTCGGGCCAATCAACAGTGTTACCGGCGTGACTAGTTCAAGTGTTGCGTCTCGAATAGAAAGCAGATTTCTGATTCTAAAGGAACGAATCGCCATACCAAACATTCTAGCTGCCTCGCTGAGGTAAGTACGCTCACCGGACCGAGGTAATACGCGTAAGCCCGTCATCGTTAACCAAATCGCCTGCGCGGATATCTCTCACCGCGTGAATTTGCTGTGAACTTGATGTCACTGTGTAAACGTTGCATCAAAGGTAAGACAAGACCGTTCTGTAGGGCTTGAAACGAGTCAACGTTTACAGTGCTGTGGCTCTGGGACATCCCAGAGCCACAGCACTGTAAGCAGCTGGCCCCGGGAGGTAACTACCGGGGCCAGACTTTTATGAAGTTATCATCGAAACCATTGAGGTTTCACTAGAATCAAAGGACTCACTGGGCGATGTTTACAGTAACGTCTGCATCCGCACCAGCGGAAACCGTCTTCGCTGCCCCGGTGCCGTCCTCGTCAACCTTGACCGTCACTTTAATAGTGCCAGTAACTGCACCATGGTGATTTTCGTCGGTAGCGGTAACCTTGCAAGCCTTTGCGACGTCATCCCAATCAACAGTGAATTTAACCTTGCCAGTACCAGGATTAGTAGCAGCAAGCTCGGTTTTATCGATAGCGCAGGTGTACACGGCAGGCGCAGCCTTAGCACCAGTCACAGGAACCGAAGCCGTACCATCAGCAGCATTGATTGGGCTGCCAGTTACTGCACCCAAGGTCGGCTTAGCAGAAGCAGTAGCAGCCGGAGTAGCCGGGGTGGTGTCCTTTACCTTGCATACGGACTTGGTGCCGATGAGGTCGGTAACGGTGGACAGAACCTCGTCGGACAGTACGCCAGTACCGCCTACACCGTAGACCGAGATCTTGTTACCGTTCCAGCACAACAGGTGGGTAGCCACGTTAGCGGTGAACTCAGGAATCTTGGTGTCGTTACGCACCAATAGAATCGGGCCGCCCTTCAATTGGCCTGCGGTCAGGGAGTCAGCTAGGCGAGTGCCGTTAGCCACGTAAGCAGCGGTCACATTGTTATGCTTGGCGAACCAGTTAGCAATGAGCTGAGCAGTCTCGAAACGATCCGCACCACCGAAACGCTGCACGGTCTTCGGAGCAATCTTGTCAAACTCCAAACGCCACTGAGCCTTCAGCGACGCACGCTGCTTTTCAGAAGTCTCCAACCACTTCTTGTCATTGTCCAAAGTGTACTTGGCCACTTCCGCAATCTGAGCAAACTGATTGGTCACACCCGAGGCAGCCGTCTTGTGCTTTTGGGAAGCTACCGCAATCGGAAAAGCGATAGTGCCCTGATGCTTCGAATCATTCCACACCTTGTCCAGCTCATCGGTAGCCTTCTTGACAGCATCCTTGTAAGTCTGGGTCGCCTCGATAGCCTCGTAGTTCACGCTCTTAGCATTCTTATTAGCATCTAGGTTATAGAACTTCGGGTCATCTGTAACGACACCGGTACCGTACAAGCTCTCCAGGTTAGTCTGGATTCCGGCGTAAGCCTGCGCAGGGGTTTTACCCGGGTTGGTCACAAACCAGTTAGAAATCTGCTGTTTCTCATTAGAAACTGCGTTAGCCCAAGAATCGTAGTTAGCCGAAGCAGCCTCAACCACATGCTTCAAACCGCCAAAATTGGCCTTATCAGACATGTCAGTTCCGGTCTTGTCCTTCATACCATCGATGAGGAAATCCAGCTCGTCAATCTTGTCACGCAAGTTAGGAATGCTGTAAGAGGTCTCCCACTTGTTACCCAAAGCCTTGATAACCCAAGCATCATTCACGGTAGCGTCCGCAACCGCGCCGGTACCACCCAGAGCAGAGAACTGAGTCGGCAAAGCCTTCTTAATGAACTCCGCCACAACCTCAGGAATCTTACCATCAGGCTGAACCAGCAAGATAGCGCCATCATCCAGAGTACCAGCCACCATCGAGTCAACCACGTGCTCGTTAGCGCCGTTAGCCAGGTAAGCATTCGTCAAATAGCTACCCTTGTCCCAAACCCGGCCAGCAAAAGACGTGTTGCCCTTCAAGGACTCAGAGTAAATGTAGTCCGCGATAGCCACGGAAGTCGCGTAACGATCCTTACCAGCCAAACGAGAAGTCTTCTTAACCTTCATCGCATCCTTGACCGCGTTCAAGGTGTTATCGCTAATGACGCCGTCGCCACCAATAGCCACAACCTCTTTAATGCCCGCGAACTTAGCATCAGTAAAGAACTTGCCGACAGCGGAAGCCACGTAAGAGTTGTTGTACACGAAAGCAATCGGGCCATCAGTCAACATACCAGCCGTAGCTGCGTCAACCATGTTCGCATCAGCTGCGGACACAATGTACAAACGCTCCGCAGCCTTACCAGCAAACTGAGCCTCAGCCACCTGCAGTGAAGTCTGAACACGATCCAAACCACCGAGACGCTCCAACTTCATGATAGAGCCGGGCAAAGACATGTCAGCAGCCACAGCAGCCGGAGCAGCCACGCCACCCATCGAAGCAATCAACGCCACCGAAGCAGCGCCAACCACAAACTTCTTCTTCAAATTCATCTTCAAAAAAACCCTTCTTCTGGGTAATAAAGGGTGGAATTTTTTAAACCACCCAGGTGATCCAGGACGGAAGCACCCGGGAAAAGTCTACACCACCCAAGTGTTCTGTCAATAATGCGAGAGGCCTTGAGTCGCGTTTTTACGCCACTTTCGAGCCTCACGCTTCCGGGAAACCCCGGAACCAAGGAATCCGCCAAGCCCTGCGGCTATCAGCCTAAAGGTAGGCAGAAACCTTGCTAACACCCTGTATATGTAAAGGCTTGGAGCAATCTTACACGAAACCTCGAAAATCGAGTGTGATTTAGGTCACACTTGTGGGTTTAGGAGGGCTAGCAGACACGAACACAGCAGTGCCGTATCGGGTCCGAGTACCGACCGCTTAGAAAATTCCATTCTCCAAAGCATCAATCAGCCACGGTATGGCCGAGGAAGGATTGGGGCCAATCCGACCCGGTGCCATTTCAGGCCAGAGAGCCCTCGCACGTTTACAGGCATCGCGATAGTTACTCATGGGAAAATTGCGAGAGAGCTCTTTGCCATTTCTGCCCGTCGTCAAATTTAACTTACTGACCTCGTCGTCTAGACGAGAGCCAGAAATTTCCCTCCGGCAGTCTGAAACGTGCAGTAATAACCACAGCTCAAACTGAGGATTAGTCACGACGACCCTAATCTGATTTTCTGCTGCCTCGCGCAACACTCCTTGAAGCTTGGCGTGTTGGTCCACATCCACCACCAAACAATAATGGTCGTATAGACCACTGTGCCTCTCCTTTTCAGCCAGACACTTTGAAAGCAGCTTCGAAGGCTCGCCTTCTCCAGGAATCACCTTCACATCTACAGCGGCCTTCTCGGAGCGCAGTTCCCTCGCCAGGAGTTGGAAATAAGTCTGTTCGACTTATGGGCGGAACCTTCCACGATTACCAAGATCTTTTGCCTGGTCCGACGCAGCTTAACGGACTTGTCTCGCCTTGACACGGTCACGCTCCGTCCGAATCATCCAAAACCAATCTGGAAATGAGAGATGGAGCCAAAATCGGCACTCCTCCGTACCTGCCCTCCAAATATTGCTTGGCAACGTTGGTCTTTGATTTGATGTCGGTAAAGTCGCCAAGCGAAAATAACTCGCTGGATCCATCATTGCCTTTCTCTGTTATCCAGATTTGGTGCCGATTCAAGTCCACCTCTGATTGGGGAAGCAACAGAGAAACGTCGTGGGAAGTAAAGATTAGCTGGGCGCCGTGAGGATTGGATTCGGGGTTCAGGAACAGCTCTACCACAAGCTTTGTCAAGCTGGGGTGGAGGTCTGCGTCAAGCTCATCGGCAAACAGAACACCGCCACTTTTGAGAGTGGTAACCACCGGAACTATTAACGAAAGCCACACGATTGTTCCCGCAGATTCATCGCCCAAACTAAAGACCACCGGGTTAGAATCATCAGCCGAACGATGCCGAAAACGTAGCGCACGCCGCATGGCTTTGCCCTGATTCTGCTGGTCAATAGCATCAGGCGGAGCTGATTCGCTTTCCTGGGAGGGATTTGCACTTCCAGAAGCCAGAACAACGAGCCGCTCCAAAAGTTGCGATATTTCAGGATTAATCTCTGCTTCCTCCTGATCCAGAAGCACATCCTCTATGCCCGTGTCGGCCGCGCGAGCTAAATCAGAAAAATCCTCCATAGACATCAGTCCCGCAGCAAGTTGCTCCATTAGAATACTGAGTCTGAGGTCGATTTCATGATTCGTGTCGTTCAAGACTCGCAGCCCATGCAGCAACGCATTCGCTAGAGTGGACTGCAGGGGACTGCCTAACTTTAGACCTCGGGACAACACTAACTCGCGTGGCGCAACGTCAAATTTAAAATTGTCTCCCATGCTCTCAGTCGGAATTTTCGCATTACCCCAAACAATTTTAGGTTTCGGATTGGCGGCTTCTCGTTCCCACAGCGTAGTCGGACGCTGCGAAGCATAGAATTGCATCAGCTCATGCTTGATGCCATTCCCGTCAACCGTGAACTCAAAGTGATAGCGAACTCCACTTCCCTGGGAGTCATCTGCATTGACTTTAGGCTCTAGCACGAAGTCAATTGCATAGCGGCTTTCATCTGTGACGCTTGTTTTTCCCAAGCGGAATGGGTCTCTGACCATATCAGAGCCATCAAGCCAGCTTCCCGAAGACTGCGTAATAGCCGCTAAAATATATGAAACAGCACGCAAAACCGAGGTTTTGCCCGAAGCATTTGCGCCATAGATTGCAGCCACCGGAAATACGCAATCGCCCCACCCCTGGCCAGCAACTGGCCGCTTCTTAGTAAAGGACGGACGGCTCAAATCCAGAACGAATCCATCGCGGAAATTGCGGTGATTGGAAACCTCAATTTTGATAATTTTCATATAACTACTATATCCCAAATGGCATTTTATGAAAATTTTTTTCAGAAATTGCGTTTTCAATTCGAGGAACGACCGGCATGTACAGCAGCTCTCAACCGACACAGGCGCCCAGTTCCCTGTCGCAGGGGATTCCTCACGTGTAAAGCTTTTTTACACGTCGAGAAAACGTGTAAAGAAATTCGGAAATTCTTTACACGTTTTCCCAAACGCGCTGGTAGACCCCAGACGCACGCGCACGCTACAGCGGCGCGGGCCGCAACGCCCTTGTGAAACGAAAACCTACCGCGGGCGAGCGGAATTCCAATCATTCGGCTCCCACGATGGACGCCGCGAACCCCCTAGCGCGGGCGGTACGGGTTATCCTCGGCGGGGCGCAGAATCACGACGCCGAGCGGGGGAATCCGCAAAGACACCGAGCAGGGCCGGTTGTTCCAGGGAATCTCCTCGGCCGTGACCTGGCCGAGGTTACCCACGCCGGAACCGCCGTAAACTTCGGCGTCCGTGTTTAGTATCTCGTCCCACTTGCCGGCAAACGGCAGGCCGACCCGGAACGGATCGTGGGGGTTGCCGCTAAAGTTCGCCACCACCGCCAACAGATGACCCGAATCAATCCCCGAGGGATCCGATTCTGCCACGGAGCGGCGCAGATAGGTGATCAAGTTGTGGTCGGCATCACTGGGCTCAATCCACTCGAACCCGCGATAGTCATCACACCACAGCGCGGGGTTGGACGCATACAGGTGGTTCAAATCGGTGACCAGCTGGCGAATCCCCTGATGCTCGGGAATGTCCAGGTGCCACCAATCCAGGGACGCCCCCGAATTCCATTCCGCGCCCTGGCCAAACTCAGAGCCCATGAAGATGAGCTGCTTGCCGGGATGCGTCCACTGGTAGGCGAACAGCAGGCGCAATCCGGCCAGCTGGCGCCAGTAATCGCCGGGCATCTTGGACAGCAACGAACCTTTGCCGTGCACGACCTCATCGTGGGACAGCGGCAGGACAAAGTTCTCTGAAAAGGCGTAGACCAGGCTAAACGTCAGCTCGTTGTGGTGCCACTTGCGGTTGACCGGGTCCTCCGCCAAGTAGCGCAGGGTGTCGTTCATCCAACCCATGTTCCACTTGAAACCAAAGCCCAGGCCGCCTTCGGAAGTCGGCTGGGTGACGCCGGGCCACGCGGTCGATTCCTCGGCAATCATGACCGTGCCGGGGCAAACCCGATAGCAGGTCGCGGTGACTTCTTGCAGCAGGGCGATGGCCTCGAGGTTTTCCCGCCCGCCGTACTGGTTCGGGTGCCACTGGCCCTCTTTGCGGGAATAATCCAAGTAAAGCATCGACGCCACCGCGTCCACCCGCAGGCCGTCGATGTGGAAGTCCTCCATCCAGTACAGGGCATTGGCTACCAGGAAGTTCTTCACTTCGCGCCGGCCGTAGTTGAACACCAGCGTCCCCCAGTCGGGGTGCTCGCCGCGCTGCGGATCGGGGTCCTCGTACAGAGCCGTGCCATCGAACCCGGCCAGCGCCCAGTCGTCCTTCGGGAAGTGCGCCGGAACCCAGTCCAAAATGACGCCAATCCCGTTTTGGTGCAACACATCCACCAGGTAGCGGAAGTCGTCAGGAGTGCCGTAGCGCGCGGTCGGAGCGAAGTATGACGTGCACTGATACCCCCAGGACGGACCAAACGGGTGTTCCGCCACCGGCATGAACTCCACGTGGGTGAAGCCCATTTCCTTTACGTAAGGCACCAGGTGTTCGGCCAGGTCACGGTAGCCGTAGCCTTCTTTCCACGAGCCGACATGGCATTCGTAGATGCTCATCGGCTGGGCGTGAATCGGGTGTTCCTCGACGTTCGCGGCGCGCTGTTCCATCCATTCGTCGTCGTTCCAGGTGTGGAATTTGTCGGTGACGACCGAGGCTGTGGCGGGCGGGATTTCAGTAGCGCGGGCCATCGGGTCGGCCTTTTGCCGCCAGTTTCCGTCCGGGCCTTTGATGTCGTATTTGTAGCGTGCGCCTATCTCGACACCGGGGATGAACAGCTCCCATACGCCCGACGCGCCGAGGCTGCGCATCGCGCACCCCGACCCGTCCCAAAAGTTGAAGTCCCCCACGACCTTCACCGCTTGTGCGTTCGGCGCCCACACCGCGAAAGCCACGCCCTTCACAACCCCAAGCGGACCCTCGTACTCCTTAATATGTGCACCCAAAACGTCCCACAAGCGCTCGTGACGGCCTTCTGAAATGAGGTAAGTGTCCATTTCGCCCAAGGTCGGCAGGAAGCGGTAGGGGTCGTCCCCCAAGACTTCCTGGTCGCCGTAGGTCACTTTCACGCGGTAGTCCTCGACTTCGGCGTGCGGGATGACGGCGACCCACACCCCGTCCT
This sequence comes from uncultured Mobiluncus sp., assembly GCF_963511525.1. Taxonomy (NCBI): domain Bacteria; kingdom Bacillati; phylum Actinomycetota; class Actinomycetes; order Actinomycetales; family Actinomycetaceae; genus Mobiluncus; species uncultured Mobiluncus sp. Next base: position 24,414 of record NZ_CAUPIY010000002.1, read on the forward strand.
GTTCGTGTTCAGCAGGGAATTCGCCGTGCTCGGTGACGATGGTGACGCTTTGCGCCATGTGACGCACGGTGCGGATGGTGACGTCCTCACCGTCCGAGTGCGGTCCCAGCACCGAGTGCGGGGCGTAGTAATTCGCGTAGGCGACCTGGTTCAAAAGTTCCGGGGAAACGGTGATTTTAGCCATGGGGTAATTCTTTCATATTTTGCTAGGCGATGTTTGGGTTCAGTCGGGAATGGGGCTGAAGCTGAGAATATGGCCGGGCGCGGTATAAGGATTGAGCTGGACAAAATTATCCCGTCCCCAGGTATATTCATCACCGGTCAGCTCATCGCGCACCACAAAGAGGCGCTGCCCTGCACCGGGCTCGGCCAGCTCCGGGAACTCCTCCGGGCACAACCCTAGAGACGGCAAATCCAGGTGCACCCAGCCGGTTTGGGTGTTGTGCGGATCGAGGTTCACGATGACCAGCACCGTGTCCGCCCGGCCGGTCGGGGAATGCGCGGCGTCAATATGCTTGGAATAAGCGATGATGGCATCGTTTTCGACAGCGTGGAACTTGATGTTGCGCAGCTGCAGCAGCGCCGGGTGCGCGGATCGAGCCGCGTTCAAGGTGCGCAGCAGGGAGGCGATGCCGTACTTGTCGCGCGCCGCCCAGTCATAGACTTTCACCTCATATTTCGGGTTGTCGTTGACTTCCTCGACCCCGGGACGCTGGATGTGTTCGCAAAATTCGTAGCTACCCCCGAGGATTCCCCAGGTCGGAGCGGCCGTCGCCGCCAGCAGGGCGCGGGCTTTGAACGCCCCTACCCCGGCCGTCATGTAGTCGGTCAAAATGTCTGGGGTCATGGGGAACAGCGCCGGGCGCAACACGTGAGCCGTTTCATAAGCGAGTTCCTCAAAGTACTCGGTCAGCTCGGTCTTGGAGTTGCGCCACGTAAAGTACGTGTAAGACAAGTGGAACCCCGCTTTTGCCAGCCCGCGCATCATCGCCGGAGCGGTGAACGCCTCGGAGAGCATGACCACTTCAGGGTGGGTTTGGTGCAGGTCAGCCGCCAAGCGCTGCCAGAATCGCACCGGTTTCGTGTGCGGGTTATCCATGCGGAAAATCGTGACCCCGTGGTCAATCCAAAACTCGATCACCCGCCGGATTTCGGCATAGAGCCCGTCCGGGTCGTGGTCAAAGTTCAGGGGATAAATGTCTTGGTATTTCTTTGGGGGGTTCTCGGCGTAGGCAATCGAGCCGTCAGCCCGGGCGGAAAACCACTCGGGGTGTGCCTTTACCCACGGGTGGTCCGGGGAACACTGCAGGGCAAAGTCCAAGGCAATCTCAAGGTGGTTGCGTTTTGCCGCCGCCGCGAACTCGTCAAACGCCTCAATCCCGCCCAAAGCCGGGTCGACCGCGTCATGCCCGCCGTCCTCGTTACCAATCGCCCAAGGCGAGCCCGGATCGTTTGGCCCGGCCACAATCGCGTTGTTGCGCCCTTTGCGGAAAGCATGCCCAATCGGGTGGACGGGAGTGAGGTAGATGACATCGAAACCGTCAGCGGCGACCTCGGGCAAAATCTCCGCGGCCGTGCGCAAAGTCCCCGGCACAATCTGGCCGTCCGACCCGTAATAGGACCCGATGGAACGCGGGAAGATTTCGTACCACGCTCCTGCCACCGAACGCGCCCGGTCCACCCGCAGCGGGCACAGCCGGGTACGCGTGACCAAATCCCGCAGCGGATTTTCCGCCAAAATGTTCGCGACCAGCTCATTCGTGGCGGCCGACAAACGCACCTGGGGACGGCGCTTTTTCTCGCGTAAGCCCGCAATCGCGCCCTGCAACACGGCCGCGTCAGCCGCGGGCAGCGGAACGGCGGGAGTGGCCGTGTCCCGAGCCGAACCGTAGGCCAGTTTCGCATCGCCCGCAATCGCACGTTCCAGCAGGCGGGCGCCCTCTTCGAGGGTCAGCTCCACGTCGATGCCCGCCGGGATTTTCACGTTGGCGTCATGCACCCACGTCCCATAAGGGTCAATCCACGACTCGACCGCAAAGGCGTAACGTCCCAGGGTGTTGGGCTGGAGCCAGGCTTCAAACTGGTTTTCACCAGTGCCGATTTCATACATCCGGGCGCGGTCCACGACTTCCCAAGCCGTGGGGTCGCTCGGGTCAGGAGCGCCCTCGGGGCTGCCCGCCGGAGCGTAGAGGTCATAGCCCTTTTCGCCACGGCGTTTCGGGTCGGCGGGGCGCAGCAGCACCGCGTCAGCGCCAAAAAGGGAATGCCCGTCGACAAACACGGTGGCGTGGACTGGGAATAGCTCGCCGACCGCGGCTTTTGCCGGAAACAGGCCGTCCTCTACGGTGGGGCGCAGCTCGGTGACGCTGATGCGGTTCAGTTCCACGTCAGCAGGCAGGTGGTAGAGGTTCGGGAGGGTTGGCGGGGTTGGGGGTGTGGCCGCGGATTTTGCGGCAGCGGATTTCGCGACAGTTGGGGTTGCCGGGGTTTCTGCGGCTGGGGTTGCCGGAGTTTCCGGGGTTTTCGCTGCCGCCGTGGGAGCCGGTTTCTTCGTTGATTTCGCGGCGCTTACCGAGGACTTTGCCGTCGATTTTGTGCCAGAAGTCCGGGTCTTGCGGGCGGCGGTCGGCTTACTCGGCTTGTCAGCCGGGGGCTTCGCCGCCGGCTTCGTAGCCGGACGAGTGTTAGCAGTGGAATGACGCCCGGGTTTCTTGGCGTCGGAATTGCCCGTAGAGTTCGTCGTTTCGCTCACGTCTAAATCTTAAAGCATAACTACAGAATTTATAATCCGTGAGTGCGGGGCATTTACAGCCTTAGTAAAGCCGGGCGCAGAGGTTCAATCAGCGCACCGGCCTCCAGAGGAACCGAGACACCAGGAAAACCCGGCACCGCGCTTGTGAATACGGCGAAACCCCGACCCACCGGACTTGTGAGCTAACCAAAAACCCGGCGCAGAAAATCGGAACATCTAACCTGTGAACCCAACCGAAACCTGACGCAACGCGCTTGTGAACCCGGGGAAACCCGACCCACCGGCCTCGTAAGCGAATCAAAAACCCGGCGCAACGCCCTTGTGACCCTAAACAGCGACCCCCAGGAAGTGGCCGACCCCGCCGGTGATTATCATCGCCAGGGCGCCCCCGACCATGACCCGGATGACCGCGCGGAGCCGCGGGGCCTCGCCGCGCCACGCCGAAAGCCAGCCGACCAGCGCTAACGCGACCATCACCATGACGAATGTGGCTTGGATTTTCCACGGGCCGCTGAACAGCAGAATCGCCAGCAGCGGCACCAGCGCGCCGACCGTGAAGGAAACTGCCGAGGAAACCGCCGCCGCCCAGGGCGAAGTGAATTCCTCGGAACTCAGGCCGTAATGGGCCTGGACGTGGGCCTCGACCGGATCGTGGGCGGAGTATTCCTGGGCGACCACGGTCGCGGTCTCGCGGGTCAGGCCCTTTTCGATGTAGTTTTCCACCAGGCCCTGAAATTCTTTTTCCGGGTCCTCGGCAATCAGGCGACGCTCCTTTGCCACCACCGCTTTTTCCGTGTCGCGCTGGGTGGACACCGAGACATATTCGCCCGCCGCCATCGACAGCGCCCCCGCGACCACAGCCGCGATGCCGGCGGTCGCGATGGCCGTCGTGTTTTCCGAGTTCGCCGCCGCCACGCCCACGACCACGCCCGCGGTTGAAACAATGCCGTCATTGGCACCTAACACGGCAGCTCGAAGCCAGTTTAGGCGCGAGGAAGTCACCGCCGACTTGTCGTGTTTTTCGTCGGGTTCGTTCGGGTTTTCGCTCAGGTTTTCGTCCGGGTTTTTGTCCGGGTTTTGACCCAACTGTTCGCTCAACTGTTCGCTCAAGGTGTGTCGCCTCCGTTGTCCCGCTCGGTGCTGTGTTTACTGTCTCAAGCTACGAGGTTTTCGGCGATATTTCAACGAATCTAAGGCTTGCCTTGGTTAGGCGCGGCTACGGCGGGGCGGGTTGCGGGAACCGCGCGCGGAGCAGGCGAGGCAGGCGGAGCGGGCGAGGCTGGCTACACCGCTCAGGCGCGGCAGCGAACCCAACCAAAGCACCTCACTTGTGACAAATATCGCGGCACCGGAACGCAGACGCGCAAACCCTAGACGTCGCAGTCAGAATCGGGGGCAGTTTTTACGCGCTGGGCGATTATCTTCAATCGGATTTGATACAGTCCAGGCTTAACGGGTTAAATATCAAGCAGGCGGCCAGCGTTGGCGCCGCGCCCGGATTTAGGAAAGATGAGGCATAACCATGAAAGCTCCCGAAGAACTGCACGATATTCCCGCTGGTCAAGGCGGCAAAGTTGGTGCGGGCGGGGCGGCAGCCTCGCAAACGATTCCCGGGCCGGTGGTGCGAGATGTCACTGATGACACGTTTGCCCAGCTCCTGGAGCTTTCCCGGACTGTTCCGTTTATTTTGGACATGTGGGCGCCCTGGTGCGGGCCGTGTCGCCAGCTCGGTCCCAACTTGGAAAAGGCTGTTAAGAAGGCCGGCGGGCGCGTGGCCTTGGCAAAGGTCAACATAGACGAAAACCCGGCCATCGGCCAAGCGTTTCAAGTGCAAAGCATTCCCGCCGTATTCCTGCTGATGAATGGGCAACGCGCGCCCTTGTTCAACGGCGCTCTGCCCGCTTCGACAGTGCAGGAGGTCGTCAGCAAGGTTATCGAGTTGGCTGAAAAGGAAGGCGTGACGGGTCGCGTGCAGACTGATGGAGCTGGCGAGGCCGGAGCTGCTGACGGGGCTGGGGCTGCCGGTGCGACTGCCCCGGACGCGCCGCCCGCGGTGGCCGAGGAGATTGAAACCGCGCTGAAACTTCAGGCCAAGGGCGAATATGACCAGGCCATCGAGACTTTGGAGAACTACCTCAAAGCCAACCCCGGCGAATCCAGCAAAGTGGAGCCGCTGTTGGCGAAAATTCGGTTGCAGGCCCGCTCGGCAGAGGCTGAGCCCACTGGTGAGCCGGCTGGACAGGGCGCGAGCGGCGAGATAGCGGCGCAGCTCGAGGCCGCCGATGCCCAGATGAACGCGGGAGATGCCGCCGGGGCGATGTCTCGACTGCTGGGGGTCGTGGCGGAAGCCAGTGGCGAGGACCGCGACGCGGCCCGGGCGCGTTTGGTGGAGTATTTCGCGATTCTGGGCGATGACCCGCTGGTTCCGGCGATGCGCTCGAAGCTGGCTACTTTGCTTTACTAGCCTTTTTCGCCGCGATTTTTCGCGGTGGTTGTCGGAATAAAGGGTGAGATTCAGCCGACAGGTGCCAATAATGGCAACAATCGGGCATATCTCACCTTTTATTTACAACCCAGTCCGTGGCACACCGACTCCGTGGTGTCGCTCCGAAGCTGGCTACTTTTCTTTACTGGCCTTTTTCGCCGCGGTTTTTCGCGGGGTTCGGCTCGCAGGTTTCTTGGCGCGAGCCGGCTTTCCAGCTGATTGGCCCGCCGCAGAGATAGCATTCGTGACTTCTGCAGACATAGTGCGCAGGCCACGAGAAAGCGCGCCCGCATCATCGAAACCGGCCGCCAAGGTGAGCGTGCCCTCTACCCCGGACAGGGTGCGTTCGGATAGGGAAGCTGCCAAACCGCGGTCTACTCCCAGGCCGAGCAGGGCTTTCGTCAGCGCCGCGCGCCACGTGTTGAAGTGCTCCTGCACCTCGGGGGCAAAGTCGCGGGCCGCAGCGTCATGAACCAGTTTGCCCCAGATGCTCTGTTTCTCGCCGTGGTCAAAGAACGTCAGGATTCCGGCGAACATCCCGGCGATGTCCGCCGATTCCAGCGGTGCGACCACGGCGGCTTGAAAGTCGTGTTCCACAGCTGCCAGAACCTCGCGCATCATCTGAGCTTTACCATCGGGAAAGAGGTGATACAGCGAGCCGCGCCCCAGTCCGGTCGTCGCCGAAATCTCGGCCATGCCAGCGCCGGTGTAGCCCCGCGCTTGAAAAAGCGCCGCCAGTTTCCCTACTATCTCCACGCGATTTGGTTTCCCCACCGCCGGTCCTTTCCGCGAGTCAATCCATCTAACTGACAGTATTACGAATTTTTGACCGTTCGTTCCATTGCCGCGCCGGCTTGCCTAGTTTTCCTCAAAAATCCCTCGGTATCGAAGTGTGCGTGGATTATAAGGGGAAAATAGCCGGGTAGCTGCCAATAATGGCAGCTACCCGGCTATTCTCCACCTTTAGGCACAACCCGGCGAGTAGCCTCGGGTTCTCGCGCCCGAAATCCGGTGTCTATGCTCCAGATTTCTGTCCTGTTTGGGAGTGAAACCCTCGTGGTCGTTCATGCAAGACGGGTCGGTTTTACGCGAGGGCGGTGGTGGAGGGCCTCGAAGGAGCATATGGGTACTTGCAATCTCTGCGAGATTGCGTACCCTGGCTCGTTCGCCCGTACACGCGAGCAAGCTCGCGGCCGGGCAAAAAGCGGGAAAACCCGGCGAATTTAGCTTCCGAAGAAGTAGTGAGTCTCCGGGTTATCGGCGGCACGCTCGGCGTTGGTGACCAAGCCCAGCTCGGTGTAGCCAGCCATCAGCGGATGGCTCGGCACCACGCGAACCTGGTAACCCAGCGGGCCGGCGTTGTTCAGCCGCGTCTCTATACGGTAGGACACCACGCCGTTTTCAGAGCGTTCCGCCTGCATCGCCAGGACCTCGAAACCGGACAGGTCGTCGCTGGAAGTGACGCGACCCAGCAACAACTGCACTTCGACGTCTTCGGGACGCAGGTTCCCCAGCTGGACATCAGCAAAGAACGAGGCGCTGTCCCCCACGATTGCTACGTCACCGACTTTGGAGCCGACGTGTTTCACCGCGACCTGGTTCCAGCTCGAACGCACCCGCGCCTTGTAAGCCACCAGGTCACGAGCCGCTTGGTGACCCGCACTGTTCAGCACCCGGCTGGATGCGGCAATCGGGGTATAGAGGTTTTCGACGTACTCGCTGACCATGCGCTGCGCCTGCACGCGCGGCCCCAGCGTCGCCAGCGTGTGGCGTACCATTTCCATCCAGTTGCGCGGAATCCCGTTCTCGTCTCGATCGTAGAAGCGCGGAGCGACCGTGTTCTCGATGAGGTTATACAGCCCCTCGGCCTCGATAGCATCGCGGCGCTCCGGATCGTCAACCCCGTCAGCAGTGGGAATGGCCCAACCGTTACGGCCGTCATACATTTCGTCCCACCAGCCGTCCAAGATGGACAGGTTCAAAGCACCGTTGATAGCGCACTTCATACCGGAAGTCCCGGAGGCCTCCAGCGGGCGCAGCGGGTTGTTCAGCCACACGTCCACGCCGGGCATCAGGGTTTGAGCCATGTCCATGTCATAGTTGGGCAAGAAAGCGATACGGTCGCGCACATCGTACTGGTCCGCGAAAGCCACCAGGCGCTGAATCAGGCTGACGCCCTGTTCGTCGTCCGGGTGGGATTTACCAGCCACGATGATCTGAACCGGGCGTTCCTTATTCGTCAAGATGGCCGCCAGGCGCTCCGGGTTGTTAATCATCAGCGTCAGACGCTTGTAAGTCGGCACGCGGCGGGCAAAACCAATGGTCAAGACGTCAGGATCGAGGATTCGGTTCGTCCAGTCCAGCTCGGCCGGGGACGCCCCGCGCTCCAGCCAGGATTCACGCACCCGCCGACGGGCATCGAGCACCAGCTGTTCGCGCAGCTCACGACGCAGTTCCCAAAGTTCCTCGTCGCTGACGCCGCCTTCCTCGGACGGGCGCACCCACCGGTAGGTGTTGACGTGTTCGCCGGGATCTTGGTGTCCACGAGCCAGCTGCGCCAAACGGCCATCAGTCCAGGTCGGACCGTGTACCCCGTTGGTGATAGAGGTGATGGGCACCTCGGAGACGTCAAATCCGGGCCACAGTTTGTGGAACATGCCGCGCGAGACTTTGCCGTGCAGCCGAGCCACGCCGTTGGCCATGCGCGCCATGCGCAGACCCAAAACCGCCATGTTGAATACGTTGGGGTCCCCGCCCTCGTACGTTTCCGCGCCCAGTGCTAGCAGCTGCTCGGTGGTCACGCCGGGAATCTCGATCGGCGCCAGGTAACGCTGCACCAGGGACCGGTCAAAACGGTCGATGCCGGCGGGAACCGGCGTGTGAGTGGTGAACAGTGTGCCGGAACGCACCGCTTCGATAGCCGTGCCGAAGTCGAGGTGTTCCTCACCGGTCATCAGCTCGCGGATACGTTCCACGGCCATGAATCCGGCGTGGCCTTCGTTGCAGTGATAGACCTCGGGAGTCGGCGCGCCGGTCAACCGACTGTAGGTGCGCAGGGCTTTTACCCCGCCCACGCCGAGCAACAGTTCTTGTTCCATGCGGTGGTCTTTCGACCCACCATAGAGACGGTCGGTCACCAGACGGGCCGCTTCGTCGTTCTTGGCCACGTCAGAGTCCATCATCAGCAGGGAGATGCGCCCCACTTTCGCGACCCACACTTGGGCATACAGAGTGCGGTGGTCGGGCAGCGGCACTTCGATCATCGCGGGGGTGCCATCGTTTTCGCGCAGCAGGGTCAGCGGCATATTATCCGGGTCGATGACCGGATAGGATTCGCGCTGCCAGCCTTCGCGAGTCAGGGACTGACGGAAGTAACCGGCCTGATAGAGCAGGCCCACACCGATAATCGGCACCCCCAAATCGGAGGCGGACTTCAAGTGGTCACCAGCCAGAATCCCCAAACCGCCGGAATATTGCGGCAAAACGGCGGTCACGCCGAATTCCGCCGAGAAATACCCAATCGCGCTGGGCTTGTCAGCATTGTTGAACTGGGACTGGTACCACTGGGGCTTTTCCAGGTAATCTCCCAAGTCGCGTTCCAAAGCCTGGGCCTGGTTCACGATGTCCGGGTTTGCCGAGAGTTCGTCCAGTTTTTGCACCGAAATCGAGCCGAGGAAAGCCGCCGGATCGTGGCCGACTTCCTCCCAGACTTTCGGATCTAAGGACGCGAAGAAATCGCGGGAAGGCCGGTGCCAGGACCAGCGCAGATTTTGAGCCAAGTTTCCGATTGGCTTCAAGTTTTCAGGAAGGACGGAGCGTACAGTAAATCTTCGTATTGCTTTCACAGTCCCATCCTACGTGGTGGTTGAGGATTTTAGGTAAATTTTTACTAAAACATAGTTTTGGCGGCCCCGAAGGACCGCCAAAACTTGGGGGTGTCATGAAAAAAGTTTATTCGCTGGCATCTTCCGGCAGGGCGTAAGCGTCCACGTCGGCCGGCAACTCGACCGGCTCGCGGGTTTCCTCGTCCTCTCCCAGAGCCTGCAAACCAGAGATGGCGTCGGCAGCGCGAGACCCCAACAGGCCGCGCATTTCGTCGAGGTAGGCCGCCACAGATTCGCGCTGGCGTTCCAGCTTTTCGACCGTGCGCTGTGCCGCGGCACGTTCGGCTTGAGCTTCGGCACGAGCCGCTTCACGCAGCTGCTGCGCTTCGACTTCCGCAGCCGAGATGGTGGCTTCGGCGGTACGGCGAGCGTCCTCTTGACGGCGGCGCACCACGGCGTCGGTATCGGTCAACAGACGCTCGGCACGCTGCAGGGTTTCGCCGAGGTGCTTCTCAGCGTCAGCGACCTGAGCCTTAGCGGTGGCGACCATCGCGGAGGTTTCGGCGCGAGCCTGTTCGTGCGCCTGCGCGTCAGCTTCACGAGCGGCCGCGCGCGCGGAGGCAATCTCAGTTTCGGTGTCCTGGCGAGCCTGTTCAGATTCGGCACGCAGACGCTCGGCTTCGGCGCGAGCGTTAGAGATAATCTTGTCGGCTTCGGCGCGGGTTTCCGCCAGCAGCTTCTCAGCCATTTGCTGAGCCTGTTCACGCACCTGGGTGGCTTCGGCAGTAGCGGTTTCGCGCAGCTCTTGAATCTCAGTCGCCGCTTCGTTGCGCAGAGCCGTGGTTTCCTGTTCAGCCTTAACCCGGGCCTCCACGTAATCCTTTTCGGCTTGAGCGCGCTGCAACTCGGTTTCGCGGTCAGCAGTGGCGCGCAGGTCGTTGACCTGGGTGTTCACTTCGGCGCGCAGGGAGGCCGCTTCACGTTCCGCCGCGGCGACCAGTTCATCAGCGCGGTGCTGAGCGTTAGTGAGTACCGTTTCCGCTTCGGTTTCCGCCTGGGTGGTGCGTTCCTCAGCTTCACGGCGAGCCTCAGCCAGCATGGAAGCCGCTTCGGCTTCAGCGCGCTGGGTCAGGCGCTGCGTGTTGGAACGGGTCTTTTCCAGCAGGGATTCCGCGTCAGCGTTCGCCTTATTAATAACGGTGGTGGACTGTTCCTCAGCAGAACGCAACAGCTGCTCGATGCGCTCGCCCAGACCGGTATAACTCGACTTGTCGCTTTCCTTTAGACGGCGCTGAGCTTCGCCCAAATCCCCAGCTAGGGTGGCGTTACGCGCGTCGAGGGTTTCCACCTCGCGGCGTGCTTCAGCTAAAGCCGTCATTAAAGTTTGAATCTGCAGGTCAACCTGAACGCGGTCGTACCCGCGCATCACGATTGGAAAATCTGTCTGCTCTTCGGTCACTTGTGAGTCCTCCTAAAGACGTCAACCAACGGGCAAATTAACCTGCCCCGCCAAACTTAGTATAACGATACCCTAAGTCTATAACGAAAAATTCTCGGATTAACCATTTACACGAACCTTTTCTGACATGGCTAAGTCGCTGTGCGCCGCCATTCTCGCTAAAGTTAAACGGTAGTCGGTTCCAAAAATTTCAAGGAGACCCATGTCATCGAATCGCACCGCCCGCTATCTCAGCATTGCCCTGCTGGTTGTCTCGCTTTTAGCGGCATTGATTGGGGTGTCTCGCCTGACTTTCCTGCGCCCCAGCGCTAACGTAGCGTTTCACAGCGAGCCAACCAAGTCGGCGGTGGTCCTGACGGGAGAAAACCTGTTGGAATCCACTGGGGAAAAGGTCACGATTCGTGCCACCGGCCCGGCAAAGCAGGAAGTCTTTTTAGGAATCGCTCTCACCTCGGACGCCATGGCTTTCGCCAAGTCCGTCAATCACCTAGAACTCAACGGTTTCAAATCCGATGGCAAACTCGCTTCCCGGAGCATCAAGGCGAAAAAAACTAATTCTGCTCCTGGCGAACAAACTTCGCCGGACGGTTTGCAACTCCTCGCTGCCCCCGCCCAGGCGGACGCGGCGGATCTGACATCCTTAGATATTTGGAAACAAAGCGCTCGCGGCACCGGTCACGCCTCCCTGAACTGGCAGCTCAGTGACAATCGCTGGAGCGCGGTCGCGTTCGTGGTGAACGCCCCGGCCAAAGCGGCGGGACCGCAACTGGAACTGAAGTGGAAACTGAAGCACGAACCCTCCAGCATCTCGGCGATTTTGCTGGTGATTGTGGGAATTATCGCCGCGGGAGCCATCGCGACTTACCTGACCCTGCTGGTGCTGTCCGAACGCCGATCGCGTGCCAAACGTTTGGATACTTTAGAAAAGGATCAGGCACGCCAGCTCGCCAGTCAGGTTACCTCCGCGGTCACCGGCGATGCCCCCGCGGATACTGGCGTGATTCCGGCAGTTCATCCCACGCGCCGCTCCCTGCGGATGGCGGAGGAAGCCGAGAGCCAGGGCCGGAGAGGCAAAAAGTCCCGGCGCAGTGAGAAAAACGAGGACCTGAAAGACTCAGAAACGGAGGACAACCATGACGAATAAGCTGACGACCCTCCTGGCTGGCACCGCAACCGCGCTGGCCCTCAGCGCTTGTGCCTACACCCCCACCCTCGTGACCTCACCCAACGCGGGCAACGAACCGCCCGCCCTTGACCAGCAGCGCATCACGAAGGTCACCACCGAGGCGAACACCGCCGCCCAAGCCGGGGACGGCGCTCGTGACTGGCAGCAGCTGGCCAGCCGTTTCGTCAACCCGGCACTGGGCATGCGCAACGGGGAATACCTGATGGCCAACACGACCCGCGGCGCGAACCTGGGAGCACTTCCTCTGACGAATCCGCAGGTCGCAGTGGTTCAGCAGGCCTCGGATTGGCCGCGCTACGCCTACACGGTTTCACCTTCGGTCGAGGGCCAGCCGCTGTACGTCTTCGGTTTCGTCCAGTCCTCGCCGCGCGCCAACTACGCGCTGTGGGGCTACACGAAACTGTTCCCGAAAGCGAGTTTCCCCGCGACTTTCAAGCCCGAAGTCGGCTCGCCCCACCCTCAAGCGGATTCCAAAGATTTCGTGGTGGCACCGGGAGCTTTGGCGAAAACTTACGCCGACTACCTCAACGACCCGAACAACGCCAAAGACGTTTTTGACGCCGAGAAAGATTCTTTCGCCGCGACTTTCGCCCAGCGGCGCACGGACTATTCCTCCCTGGCCCAGCAAAGCCGCGGTTTGGAAGTCACGATGACCGCGCGCCCGGGCGCTGACGGCTGTATCGCCTTGGGCACCACGGACGGCGGAGCGCTGGTCATGGCGACCCTCAACTATGACTTGACCATGAAGTCTCCCCGAAAACTCCAGCTCTCTGCCCTGGCTCATGCCTACACCGGGAAAAAGGTCGCGGCTTCGACCTTGACGGAAACGCACACGGTGGTGGCGTTGTTCAACTTGCCGGACAAAGCCAGCCAGAACCGGAAGATTACGGTCTTGGGCGCCTCCGATGCTGTCACGGCGATGAGCGCGGACTAGGGAGTTCTGCCGGCGTTTCCGTGGACATTCATAAGGGCGTTGCGGCAACGTTTGATGGCGTTTCCGTGCGCGTTCACAAGGGCGTTGCCGCAGGTTAGTGGGTTTGGGTGCGGCCTACATGCACTGGGGGTAGAGCGCCATTAGACGGCGCGAAACGGCCCCGGGATTTTCAATCGGCACCAGGTGCGAGGTTTCGTGAACCTCGACGACTTCAGTGTGGGCGGCCTGAGCCATCGCGGCAGCACGCTCGGGGGAAACGACCGGGTCCTCCTCGCCGCGCATGACCAAGACCGGCTTGTCAAAGCTTTCCAGCAGCTCCATTCGGTCCGGGCGAGCCGCCATCACCCGCTGCGCCCAAGAAATTCCCTCGTTGGAAGCTTCCTCGGACCATTGCACCGCCTGAGAGACGACCTCCGGGCGCGCTCGGCGAGTCGAGGCGGTGAACTGGGATTCAATCTGGGGGGTCAACAGGCTCGCGCGGTTCCCGGCCAGCATGGTGATGAGATTTTCAAAACGGTCGGCTTTTTCGCTGACCGTATCCGCGTCCGCCCGGGTCCCAATCAGGCCCAGACCAGCCACGACATCGGGGTGACGCTCCAAAATGGTCAGAGCCACGTAGCCACCCAGCGAATTGCCCACCGGAATGATGCGCTCAATGCCGAACTTACCCAGGTTCGCCACGATTTCATCCGCAAATGCGTCCAGTGAAGGAGTGTCCATCATTGGCGGAGTTTGGCCGAATCCGGGCGCGTCTACCATCAGCAGCGGCACCCCGCCCAAGCGGTCCGCGGTCGGCAGCCACATCCGGTGATCCATCGGGAAAGCGTGAAGCAACACCATCGTAGGACCAATCGGGCCGGGGATAATGTCGCGAGCAATCATGTTCAGCATGGTTTTATCTTAAAGGATTTCCGCTAATACCGGGTAAACCCGAACGGTTTTGCCCGCCTGGCGCCACCCACATCGGTCCAGCCCCGCGAACCGGACGTGACTGAACAGGCAACCGGCAAGACTGGGGAGGGAAAAAATTACTTTGAAACAGAGCAAAAATGCGATAATCGGAACATGAGTGAACCTTTTGCAGTACGCGGACGCATCGTCACGCCCTCTTCCATAATCGTTGATGGGGCCGTCATCATCGACGGTGATTCCATAGTGTGGATGGGCGAAGCGCCCCAGGCGCAGGCGGCAGGTTATGGTGCCGAGGTCGTGGCCGCACCTTCCCCGACTGACGGGCGTTACATTTTGCCGGGCCTGGTCGATACGCACTGCCACGGGGGCGGGGGCAGTTCTTTCCCCACCTCCGAAACGATAGAAGCCATGATGACCGCCGTGTGGGAACACCGGGTTCACGGCACCACCACCCTGGTCGGTTCACTCTCGACAGCCTCCCCAGAGGACCTGCGCCGACAGGGCCAGATGCTGGCCGATTTGTGTGACGCGGGCGAACTGGACGGGATTCACTTTGAAGGGCCGTTCCTGGCGTCGGGACGTTTGGGCGTGACGGGGATGCTGCCCGGAGACTCCCCCGCTGATTCCTTTCCCGGGGAAGGGCTCACCGCCCAGGAACGCGAGGACCGCGCTCGTGCCGTCCTGGGGACACAAGATTTCGCGCAAGTCCAGCCCCCGAACCCGGCGCTGACCCGCGAGCTGATGATTACCACCCGCGGACATACCGTGTCGATGACACTGGCTCCGGAAGGCAAACGCGCCATCGGTTCCGGTTCCGTGGCGGAAGTTTTGATTGAAAACGGGGCGGTTCCCGCTTTTGGACACACGGTCGCCTCCGCCGAGATGATACGCGGAGCCGCAGCCTGGACGCGGGAAAAACTGGGGCTGACCCCCTCGGATAAGCTGCGTTGCCCCCGCTACTTGGTGACGCACTTCTTTAACGGGATGTCGGCCTTCCACCATCGCAACCCCGGACCGATATTGGAACTGCTGGCGGATGCGGCTGGAGGCGGTTGCATTCTGGAGCTGATTGCGGACGGGGAACACGTGGATTTCAGCGCGGTGCGTAACGTGTTTGAGCTGGTCGGACGCGATTCGGTGGTGTTTGTTAGCAACGCTACCGCCGCCACGGGAATGCCCTCTGACGAGCCCGGCTCCACCGAGGCCGAACCGAACTTGCACCTGGTAGACATCGTGCGCCGAGCCTGGAAAGGCGCGGGGATTCCGCTGAGCGATGCGGTGTATTGCGCTTCGGTGCAGGGCGCCCGCATTTTGGGTCAGACCAACATCGGCGAAATCGCCGCGGGCAAACGCGCAGACTTGCTGGTCACGGACGAGAACCTGTATCCGCTCTCGGTCTATCGGCGCGGCGCCCTGGTGGCTTCCGTACCCAAGAATTAACCGGATTATCTAGTGCCCAGTCAGCGAAAATCCAAGCGGCGCGGCCAATCCTATCGCCCCTTGGACATGCAGCGCCTCACCAGCGTCCCGCGGGTCGTGACGCGCGCTGGGCGGGAATACCACGTCCAGCGTCTGACCGGCGGCGGCGCTCAGAAATCCTATGTCTGTCCCGGCTGTGGGCACGCCGTTGCGGCCCATACCCCACACATCGTGGCGTGGCCGCTGAGCGCGCCTTTTGGAGTGGACACCGGGGTTGAGGCCCGCCGCCACTGGCACACGTATTGCTGGGAATCCGGGACCACCGGGGGATTTTAGTCGGTCCCCGCGGTGTGTTGACGGCACCAGGCCGCTAGGCGGCACCAGCGGGGTACGCGGCGTTTTTCGGGTTGTCTTTCGGGGCAAAACCGCGGTTCAGGGGTGTTTTACGGGTATTAGAACAACCGATTCTCGGCGTCAAAATCCAAGCCGCGCATCTCATCGTAATTCAGCACGACACAGCGAATTCCGCGGTCGGTGGCCAGCGTGCGAGCCTGAGGTTTAATCTCTTGGGCAGCAAAAATCCCGGTAATGCCCTCCAGCTCGGCTTGCCGACCCAGCAAATCCAGGTAGCGAGTCAACTGCTCGACCCCATCAATTTCGCCGCGACGTTTCACCTCCACCGCCACCGGACGCCCTTGTGCATCACGAACCAGCAGGTCAACCGGACCAATGGGAGTAGGCCATTCCCGACGCACCAAAGTCCAGCCCTCCCCCAGCCGCAACGGGACCTGGTCAGCCAGCAGCTGTTGCAGATGCGCCTCGACCCCATCCTTTTCCAGTCCCGGGTCGACCCCCAAATCAGAGACAACATCCTCATAGACCTCAGTAATGTTAATCAGCAGGGCGTCGCCGGATTTGGCCTGGACCCGCCACGTTTGCGGGCCTTTGGGGGCGCTGGAATCTTCCAGCTCAATGTGCAGCTGGCAGGGCGGGCTCATCCAATTCAGGGGCTTGTAGGAACCGCCGTCACTGTGAATCAGCACCGAACCATCGGCTTTCACCATCAACAGCCGTTTCGCCGCGGCTAAATGCGCGTCTAAACGTCCCGAGTAATTGACTTCACAATCCGCTATGACCAGGCGCATACAGTTAGCCTAACCGAAGGGCGCGATCCAAGAAACTCAGTACACCACCTGAGTGCGCGGCGGGGAGGATTCTTTCCAGCTGACCAAGCCGGAATAATCATGTTCATCCATCGCCAACCAAAAATCATCCGGCTCGGAAAAGCCCTGACGCGGCGCGCGGCAATGCAGGATAGCCAGGGTAAAGTCCGACCCTGGCTCCGTGTCCACCGCGGATTCCAGAATCTCAAAGTCCGCCCGTTCCCAACGGCGATTCGAGCCCCAACGCAGGGAAATAACCCGATACCACTTTAGGAAATCCTCAGAATAATGGCACACTCCGGCCCGCCACGGATCGGCAGCGTTAGCCCGCAACGCCACATTGAATGAGCCGTTATTTTGGGCTTTAAACCGCAAGCGCGCCAGGAAGTAAATCGCCAGCGCGCAAATCAGGAACAGCACCAGGAGCAGACCGGTAAGTAAATAACTGGTTGCCATGCCCATGATGTCCCTCCTCACGCCATAAAGCCGCAGCATTCGAGCCTGAATCTCAGGTTAATCTGTCAATGGCGGGCGTCCCGAAGGACGAACCCGCCACTGCCACCCCCAAGTAAACCCCTGGGGAAGGCGAATAGCCTTATGGGAAATCATATCCCAATCGGTCTGATTCGCGTAAGTCGTTTATTTTAGCTTTCCGGCTCGGGAGCCTGGTTCGCAGCTGTAGCAGCCAAATCGCGTTCCAGCACCACGGTTACGGTGTCATTGTCTACCGAGGCAAACCCGGCCTCAACCGGAAAGTTATGCGAATCCGCTTTTCCGGTCGAGCCTGGCGCGTCGACGCGCACCTGGCCGGCACGCAGCACGACCAGTAACGGCTGGTGACCCGGCAGGACCCCCAGGTCGCCGTCTGCGGCAGGCATGATGACCTGGGACGCTTCTCCCTGATACAGGGTGCGCGAGCGGTCTACCACCGCAACTTTCAGCGTGTCTGCCATGGTTTATCACATATCCTTTTGCAGTTTCGCCCAGGCCTCTTCGAGATCCTCGATACCGCCGATGTTAAAGAACGCCTGTTCGGCAATGTGGTCGTACTTGCCTTCGCAAATCCGCTTGAACGCCTCGATGGTTTCGCTCATCGGCACGGTCGAACCGGGCACACCGGTGAACTTTTCCGCCATATAGGTGTTTTGGGACAGGAACTGTTCGATACGACGCGCGCGCGCCACGGTGACCTTGTCCTCTTCGGACAGTTCGTCCACACCGAGGATGGCGATAATGTCTTGCAGTTCCTTGTTCTTTTGCAGAATCTGTTTGACCTCGGTCGCGACCTCGTAGTGTTCCTTGCCGACATAGCGCGGGTCGAGAATACGCGAGGTGGAGGCCAGCGGGTCCACCGCCGGGTACAGGCCGCGAGACGCAATGTCACGAGACAGGTTCGTGGTCGCGTCCAGGTGGGCGAAGGTCGTCGCCGGGGCCGGGTCGGTGTAGTCGTCCGCTGGCACGTAGATGGCCTGCAGCGAGGTAATCGAGTGACCGCCCGCGGAAGTAATGCGCTCCTGGAGCTGACCCATTTCATCAGCCAGGTTCGGCTGGTAGCCCACGGCGGAAGGCATCCGACCCAGCAGGGTGGATACCTCAGAGCCGGCCTGCGTGAAACGGAAAATGTTGTCGATGAACAGCAGCACGTCCTGGTTTTGCACGTCACGGAAGTATTCCGCCATCGTCAAACCTGACAGAGCCACGCGCAGACGCGTCCCCGGCGGCTCGTCCATCTGTCCGAACACCATCGCGGTCTTGTCCAACACGCCCGCGTCAGCCATCTCGTGAATCAAGTCGTTACCCTCACGAGTACGCTCGCCCACACCGGCGAACACGGACACACCACCGTGGTCCTGAGCCACGCGCTGAATCATCTCTTGAATCAACACCGTCTTGCCCACACCAGCGCCGCCGAACAGGCCAATCTTGCCGCCCTGCACGTAGGGGGTCAGCAGGTCGATTACCTTGATGCCGGTCTCGAACATTTGCGTCTTGGATTCCAGCTTGTCGAAAGCCGGAGGGTTGCGGTGGATGGACCAACGCTCCTTGACGTCCAGGGTTTCGCCCTCTTTCAGGTTCAGGCAGTCGCCAATCACGTTAAAAACGTGACCCTTGGTGATGTCGCCCACCGGCACCGTAATCGGGGAGCCGGTGTCCACAACCTTGGCTCCGCGCACCAAACCGTCAGTAGGCTTCAGGGCGATGGACCGGACAATGTTGTCGCCCAAGTGCTGAGCCACCTCCATCGTCATGGTCTGCATCTGGCCGGCTTCGGTGCTGCCCATGCCCGTGTATTCCACGGTCAAAGCGTTGTACATATCAGGCAGTTGATCCGGGGGGAACTCCACGTCCACAACCGGGCCAATAACCCGGGAGATACGACCGGTTCCTGGGGTTTTCTCACTCATTTTCGTTTCCTCTAATCGGCGGTTGGTAATCGGTTATTTCTTAGAATCTTGGAGCGCGTCAGCGCCGGACACGATTTCCGTAATCTCGGTGGTGATGTCGGCCTGACGAGCCTTGTTCATGTCCAAAGTCAAGGTGTTAATCAAGTTGGACGCGTTATCGGTCGCGGCGTGCATGGCGTTTTGACGGCTGGCGAGCTCGGCGGCGGCGGCGTGCAACAGGGCGGTGCGAATCCGTGACTCGACATACAGCGGCATGACGGTTTGCAGCACTTCCTCGGCGCTGGGCTCAAAGTCGTACAGTGGCATGACGGACTTGTCGTCCACTTCACCCAGACCCATGCCATCAATCTGAATAGCTTCGTCGGGGTCAATGACCTTAATCGGCAGCATCTTGCGCACCTGAGGCACTTGGGAAACCATCGAGCGGAACTTGGTGTAAACCATGTACAGCTCACACACCCCGCCCTCTTCGGGCGACTTCAAGAACTCCGCCAAGAGCGTCTTGGCGATTTCCATGGTGCGTTCCTCGCTGGGCTTGTCCGAATCCCCGGTCCACGCCCGGCGCACTTCCGTACCGCGGAAGTTGAAGTAGGACAGGCCGCGGCGACCCGAAACGTAAACCACCGGGTCTTTGCCTTCGTCACGCAAACGCTCCAGCAAACGCTCGGTTTCCCGCAAGATGGACGCGGAATAAGCACCGGCCATGCCACGGTCAGAGGTGACCGCCAAAACCGCCACGCGGTTCGTGTCGGTGCGTTCCGTAATCAGCGGATGATCGAGTTTGGCGTGGGCGGACACGGCTGCAACTGCCGCCGCGATGGCCGAGTCATAAGTGGTGATGGATTCCGCCCCGGCGCGAGCCTTGCCGACCCGGGAGGCCGCAATCATCTCCATGGCACGGAAAATCTTTTGCAGAGTCTCAGTAGACTTGATTCTCTGCTTGAGAGCCCTTTGCGAACCTGACACTTTGCCCTTCCCTTACGTTTCTGTTCGGTTACTTTCGGTGCTGGCCAACAGCGCTGGCACGAGCGCCTCAGCGCTGCTTAACGATTTGTTCCTCGGACTGCTCAGCCTCGGCTTCGCCCTGAATGGCATCTAAGTCAGCCTGAGGGACCAAGTCGTAAGACTTGCGGAAATCCTTGACGGCAGTTTCCAAACGGGCCACCAGTTCATCGGGCCAAGCGCCCTTTTCCCTGATTTCGTTGAGGATGCTGCCTTCGTTGCGCAGGTAATCCAACCAGTCCTTTTCGAACTGCAGTACCTTGTCGGTGGCGATGTCGTCGAGGTAACCGTTGGTACCGGCCCAGATGGAGCACACCTGTTCCTCTACGGGATAAGGCGTGTACTGGGGCTGTTTCAGCAGCTCCATCAGCCTCTCGCCGCGAGTCAGCTGCTTGCGGGTCGTGGCATCCAGGTCAGAAGCCAACATGGCGAAAGCCGCCATCGAACGGTACTGAGCCAAGGTCAGCTTCAACGTACCGGCGACCTTCTTCATGGCCTTAATCTGAGCGTCGCCACCCACACGAGACACCGAAATACCCACGTCCACGGCCGGACGCTGGTTCGCGTTGAACAGGTCGGACTGCAAGAAGATTTGGCCGTCGGTGATGGAGATGACGTTGGTCGGAATGTAGGCCGACACGTCGTTCGCCTTCGTCTCGATAATCGGCAGGCCGGTCATCGAGCCGCCGCCCAAATCATCAGACAGCTTCGCGCAGCGTTCCAGCAAGCGAGAGTGCAGGTAGAACACGTCACCAGGGTAAGCTTCACGCCCCGGCGGACGGCGCAGCAACAGCGACACCGCACGGTAGGCCTCAGCCTGCTTGGACAGGTCATCAAACACAATCAACACGTGCTTGCCCTGGTACATCCAGTGCTGACCGATAGCCGAGCCGGTGTAGGGAGCTAGGTACTTGAACCCGGCCGCGTCCGAAGCGGGGGAGGCCACGATGGTGGTGAACTCCATCGCGCCGGCGTCTTCCAGTGCGCCTTTCACGGAAGCAATCGTGGAGCCTTTCTGCCCGACCGCCACGTAGATGCAACGCACCTGCTTGTTGGGGTCGCCCGACTTCCAGTTGTCGCGCTGGTTCAAAATCGTGTCAATGGCGATAGCGGTCTTGCCGGTCTGACGGTCGCCAATAATCAGCTCACGCTGGCCACGACCAATCGGAATCATCGAGTCGATGGCCTTCAGGCCGGTCTGGAGCGGCTCAAACACGGAACGGCGCATCATCACGCCGGGAGCCTGCAATTCCAGAGCACGACGCTCACCCAAGTCCTTGATTTCGCCCAGGCCGTCAATCGGGTTGCCCAGCGGGTCAACCACGCGGCCCAGGTAACCATCACCTACCGGCACGGAAAGCACATCACCCGTGCGGTAGACCTCTTGACCTTCCTCAATCCCCGTGAAATCACCCAGGACGATAGCGCCAATCTCACGCTCGTCCAGGTTCATTGCCAGACCCAGGGTGCCGTCTTGGAAGCGCAGCAGCTCGTTGGCCATAGTGCCGGGCAAGCCCTCGATGTGGGCAATACCGTCAGCAGTTTCGGTCACGTAGCCGATTTCCTCCGCGGTCGCGGCGGATGGTTCATACGCATCCACAAACTTGTCCAGGGCGTTCTTAATGTCCTGGGGACTTATTGATAGCTCAGCCATCAGCATTCCTTCTGTTGTCGTTCCATAGGGCCTTGGCCCTATCGGTCATATTTTCGTTTCGTTCTAGCTTGCCAGCTTGCGCCGGAACTGCTCGGCGCGGGACTTTACCGCGCCATCCATCACCGTGTCGCCCTGCACAATCTTCATGCCGCCCACCAAGTTCCGGTCTACCACTACGTTGACCTCAACCTGTTCGCCGCTACGGGCGGACAGCAACTGAATGAGCCGGGAGCGCTGGGCGTCGCTCAACGGCGTGGCGGTGTAAACCGTCGCCACCCCCCGCTGCCGCATCCGCGCTGCTGAATCGAGCAAAGCCCGCAGGTCAGCCGCGAGCCGACCGGGCGCCGCTATCGCAATCACCGCGTTCACCAGGCGCAACGCCAGGGGCTTGACCTCCTTGCCGACCAGGGAGTTGAAAGTCTCGAGACGTTGGTCCAGAGGGGCGCGATGATTGTCAGTCAAGAAGTTGCGCAAATCGCGGTTCTTGGACACCACCTGGCTCATGGCGAAGATGTCGCGCTCGACATCCTCTAGCTGGCCGTTATCCTGGGCGGTTTTCAGCAACACGTGGTTTGCCAGCAACCGGCAGGCCTCCTGCAGGTCCAGCTCGCTGGACCAGCGGCCGGCGGCGAGTTCCAAAACTCCCGTCAGGGCCGGCTCAGAAAGCTGAGAGCCCAAGATGGTGCGGACCAGTTCTTGCTTGTCCGGGGCAGTACGCGCCGGGTCGGACAGGTTGCGGGCCAAGCGGACGTTGTTCTCAAGCAGTTCAGACAGGGCAAAGTATTCCTCGGCGACCGCGGGGCCAGCCTTGGTCGTGGCTTTCCCCAGGGTCTTATCGACGGCCATGACCATAGCGGCCAAGGTCCTTACCGACGAGGCTCTCATTGACTTCCCTTACCTTCTCTATCCTTAAGCCACCGGCTGAGCTTCGAGTTCGTCGAGGAACCGATCCACGACGCGCGAGCTCAGGGCTTCGTCCTTCAGCTGTTCGCCCACAATCTTTTCCGCGAGCTGGGTAGCCAAGTCGCCCACGTCCTGACGCAGGGAGGCTTCCGCCGCGGCCCGCTCAGCAGCAATCTGGCGCTGAGCCTGCTCGATGATGCGCTTGGCTTCCTGATCAGCACGTTCCGTAGCACGGGACACGATGTCCTCAGCTTGCGCATTGGCCTTGTTGCGGATTTGCGCGGCTTCAGCTTTCGCGTCGCGCAGCTCGGAATCAATCCGCTGAGCTGCGGCTGCCGAGTCAGCCTGCGCCTTTGCTGTAGCGTCCAAGCCTTCTTGGAGCTTGTCAGCGCGTTCCTGCACCAGTCCGTTGTACTTCGGCAGAGCGACCTTCACAACCACCACCAAGATGACCAGGAAGATGACCGCCGACCAAACGATGTCGTAAGTCTCCGGCAGCATAGGGTTCGGGGTATCGCCCGCCTTAGCTGCTAGTGATACTAAAGTGCCTAACATACGTGCTCCTTACCGGAACAGGAAGCCCGTTACCAAACCAATCAAAGCCAAGGCTTCGACGAAGGCGATACCGATGAACATGTTAGTGGTGAGCTTTCCGGACAGTTCCGGCTGGCGAGCAATAGCGTCCTGAGTGTGACCAATCAGAATGCCCAAGCCAATGCCAGGGCCAATGGCGGCCAGACCATAGCCGATGGTTGCGAGAACAAGTGCACTTCCAGTCATGTTTTCTTTCCTTATTTGTTGTTATTCTCATGCCGGTTGGCGTGAGAAGCCTATTGTTTTTCTAATGTGCGTGTACGGAGAGGTTCACATACACCGCGGTCAGAATCGCGAAAATGTATGCCTGCAGGAAAGCCACCAGGATTTCAAACAGGGTAAACGCGAAAGCTGCCGCAAAAGTCAGAATCCCTATCGGGGACAGCGCCGAGAGATGCGCAAAGAGAAAGTAGTTCGTGGCGCTCAGGGTCAAAGCCAGCAAGAAGTGGCCGGCAATCATGTTGGCCAACAAACGGACGAACAGGGTGAACGGACGAATGATGAAGGTCGAGATGGCCTCAATCGGGGTCAGCAGAATGTACAATGGCCACGGCACCCCCGGTGGGAACAGGGAGGACTTAAAGAAGTGACCCACACCGGTCTCTCGAATTCCGGCGTAAATGAAAACAAACCAGGCAAACACCGCTAACAGTAGCGGGAAGCCCGGTTTCGCGGAACCAGCCAGGTTAAAGCCAGGAATGATACCCGCAATGTTCATGAACAACACCGAGAAGAATACGGCCGTGACGATGGGGGTGTATTTGCGCCCGATTTCTTTACCGATGACTTCCTCAGCGATGTTTTCCTGGCAGAATTTGAACCCGAACTCCATCACGTACTGGGCGCGTCCCGGGATGAGCTTAGCCCGCGTGGCGTACAACACCAGGCACAGCACCAGCAACAGCGTCATGATGAGACGAATCATCATGACGCGGTCGATAGCGAAAGGAGTTCCGGCGAAAGCAACGACCGGAGGGAACAAGTCCCAAATGGTGGGGGCATGGAACGAGTCATTTGTTGCGGGAACCAAATTCGGCACCAATGCCGACATGAGCGTCAACTGCACTCCCATTGTTCTCCTTTGAGTCATAAATCATGAGTTCGCCTAACAACGTTATCATGAAATTCAACTGCGATTTACACAGGTATGAACTGGTGTGGGTGAAAAAACGCAAATTTTCACTACTGCGTCGGATTTTCCCCTTCGGTTTCCGGCTGTGTCGGGGGCGAGGATGGGTCTAATAAGGGCACTTGCGCTTTGGTCAGCGCCACCGGAAAGACGATGGCTTGGACCAAAATCATGGCTAGCAGGGTGAAAAAAATTGTTTCCGCATCCAGGCCCGGCAGCTTTCGCGCCACCCCCAAAGCCAGCAAAATGACGATGATTTTCAGGACAAAATCCCCGCCCATGCCCGCCATCATCAAGTCAGGGTGATTCAGGGTGAACAGGTGGGTGGCAAACGTCACCGCCACTAGACCCGCCCCCACCGCGGCGCATAAACCTACGGAACGCAGTCCCGCTGCTCCTACCAGCCACGCCGCTAACCCGGTCGAAACCAGCAGTACCGCCACCACCGCTAGGGAAATCGCGGTCAGAGAAAACTTCACCGCCCGGCGGGTCCGGGGACCCAAGGGTGCCGCGAAAAAAGCTGCGGATTGCTCAGGTCGGGGAGTCGTTTCGTTCACGGCTTTAAGCTATCAGAAAGGGAGGGGGCGTGGTACAGGGCGTGTTCCGGGCCGTGGGGCTGGCGATAGTTCGGGTTGAACCGACGACGCACCCCTTCGCGCCAAGCCGGCAAGATTTCAATGGTTGCCACCATTGCCAGCAGGGAGGCCACCAGCATCAACACCAAAACGTAGCGCATCCGCAGCAACGTCAACGAAGCCGCCCCGAGGGAAAACACCGCTGTCCACAGGTACATAACCAGTACGGCGCGAACTCGGGAACGTCCGGCGTGGGACAGGCGATGGTGCAGGTGACCGGCATCGGCTTGGAAGGGAGACTGGTGATGGTACAGCCGACGAATCACCGCGGCGACCATGTCAATAATGGGTATCGCCAGCACCGCCAGGGGCAACACTATGGGCAGGAAAGACGGAAAAGCCTGGCGAAAATAGACGACTGCCGGGTCGATTTGGCCGGTGACAATGATGGCGGAAGCCACCGTCAATAAACCCAGCAACATGGCGCCGGTATCGCCCATGAATATGGAGGCGGGAGAAAAGTTGTGTGCCAGGAATCCCAGACAGATCCCGGCCAGAGCCGCCGCCACCGTTGAGGCCAAAGAGGCGTAGGACGCGGCACCCAGCGTGCGCGACAACGTGTAGGAATAGATGAACAGGCCGGTCGCGCTGATGGCCATCATGCCGGAAGCTAAACCATCCAAGCCGTCCACGAAGTTCACCGCGTTGATGGCCGCTACCACTACCAAGACTGTGACCAGCAAGGACAGGCGAGATGAGCCGATGGTAAGGCCGAAAATCGGGAATGACGTCAGCTGGATGCCCAACCAGGACATCAATCCTGCCACCAGGATTTGGCCCGCCAGTTTCGTGTACCAATCCAAGTCCCAGATGTCATCGATGACCCCCAAGATCACAATCAGGACAACACCCACGGCCAAACCTTTGATGTTATGAAAGCTCACGGCATCGGCCAAGAATGGCGTGTGTGAGGCAATGGCCAGCGCCGCGAGGAAACCCACGCCCATCGCTACCCCGCCCAGGCGTGGGGTGGGAAATTCGTGGACGTCACGTTCCCGCACCGGAGCTAAAGTGCCTGTTGCCAGGGCAAACTGGCGCACCAGCGGAACAGTGAGGTACGTTACCGCGGCCGCGACCAGGAATATCAACAGGTAAAACTTCATACGGGCTTTAGTTTAGCGGGTTAGGGGCAGGGTATTCGTGTTTGATGTGAATACTATAACCACACGAGGCCTCAGGCCAGGGCCGCGAGGATGTCAGACAAGGGGATATCGCCCTGGCGAATTAAGCGCGGGGTGCCCTGCGCCAAGGTGATGATGGTGGACGGATGCCCGGAGGGCGAGGGGCCAGCATCGACATAAACACTGACCCTTTCACCGAAATATTGGGTGGCGGCAGCAATATCGGTAGCGGGAGGTCGGGTATGCAGATTGGCGGAGGTGACCGCCAAAGGGCCGGTATAGCCCAGAATTTCGAGGGCACGAGGGTGGTCGGGCTGGCGCAAGGCGATAGTCCCGTGGGTTTGTCCCAAATCCCAGCCCAGAGCCGGATTAGCAGTCACAATAATGGTCAGAGCGCCGGGCCAAAAGCGCTGTGCCAGCACACGCGCCGCGCGGCCCTGGCTCTGGCCCGTCTGAGTCGCCGGAGCCATCAATTCATCCAGCGCTGCCGGACCGGAAACTAACACCGGCGGGGGAAAGTCCTCCCCCCGACCCTTGGCCTGTTGCAGGCGCTCCACCGCCGCGGGAGCAAACGGCACCGAAGCTATTCCATAAACCGTATCGGTAGGCATGACCAGCAGCTCATCGCGTTTTACCGCCGCGTCAATCGCCGCCAGGTCAGTTGGGGTAATCGGCCCGGTCTGGGCATCAACAATCTTCATAGAGCTAATGTTAGTCCCCGCGCCGGCTCAACCGGCAGACCCGGCCCCACCGCGCTTGTGACCATACTCCCAAAACAGGCACAGCCGGGGCGCGCCTTAGCTGACAAACCCCATGAGCGCCCACAGCTGCGGCAGGGCGAACACCAGCGTCAAAGTGGCGGCAGTCCCGACCACCATACCCAGCAAAGCCATCTGTTTCACCGAGATTTCCCCGGTGGCGTAAGCAATCGCGTTCGGCGGGGTCGATATAGGCAGCGACATGCCTAGTGAGCAGGCGATGGCTACCGCGCAGGCAACCGTGACTGTATCGACCGAATCTCCCAGGGACACCGCCAGGGACACGGCCAAGGGCACCAGCAGGTTCGCGGAAGCCGAGTGGGAGATGACGTTGGCGATAGCGAAACCGACGAAACCGAGCAGTGCCACAATCAACACCGCCCCCAGGGACTTCCACGGCACGGAGTTGACCAAGAACTGGTCCAGGCCGGTGTTTCCGATGCCCTCACCCATCGCGATACCGCCTGCCACCAGCCACAGTACCGGCCAGTCTATGCTCTTGATGTCCTCGCCGCTCATGACTTTGAGACACAGCAGGGCCACGACGGGCAGGAACCCGACCACGTTGGAGGAAATCCCGTGCAGGCTCTCGGTCATCCACAGCAGAATCGTGGACCCGGCGATGATATAGAACAGCACGGCTTTCGGTATTTTGTTCCACTTAGAAGTCATTTCGATGTGAATCACGGCGTCGCGCGGGATAAACACGGCACTGAGGAACAGCCACGACAAAAACAGCACGGCCAGCATAAACGGCACCGCCATCATCATCCACTGGCCGAAGGACACGTGAATGCCCTGGGCGGCTAGGGCGCCGACCGCAATGGCGTTGGGCGGGGTGCCGACCGGGGTGCCGATACCGCCCACGTTGGCGGCCAGGGGAATCGACAGTGCCACACCAGCTCGCGCCCGACCCTTTGGCAGTGCCGCCAAAATGGGGATGACCACGGTAAACATGGTGGCAGTCGTGGCGGTGTTGGACATAAACATGGACAGCAGAGCGGTAATCAGCATCAGTCCCAAGGTCGTCAAACGCGCCTTTTCCGGGAAAGGTTTGAGCAACACCGCCGCCAGGTTGCGGTCCAGCGAAAACTTTTCGGCTCCTTCCGCAATCATGAAACCGCCCATGAACAGGATGATTGTCGGGTTGGCTAGGGTCGCGAAGTATTCCGAGTACTTCACGACGTAATCCGCCTGAGCCGGGTCGCCGCCGGTGGGGTCAAAGGGCGACCCAGTGGACACCAGCAGGACCTCCAGGCCGATGACCAGCACCGCGGTGGCGGTCAGGGGAATCGGTTCGGTAATCCAGAACACAATCGCCAGCAGGAAAATCGCCAGCATACGTTCGCCCGGCTCGCCCAGGTTCGGGATGTCGACCAGCAACGGAACTAAGAACACGATGGCCCCCAGCACCAGGCCAATCTTTTCTTTCCAGCCCAGCGGGGCGGATTTTTTGACGTTAGAAGGGGGTTTGGGCCGCAAAGTACGGATGGGACGTTTTGCGGGTTTCGGGGCGGCGGCACGAGACTGGGGCGCAGCTACCGCCGGTTCGTTTCCTTCCCGGCCCGCGTCGGATGGTTCGATAGCGTTTTCGGATTGCGGATTATCTGGATTACTCACTGATCCTGCCCCTTTGTTCCTCGCCGTTCGATGCTGCGTGCCGGCCACCGGTCAGTCCGGGCGGCTGAGCCCTTTGGTCAGCTCCATCGCCCGCGCCGAATCCAGCGCCGAGAGATAGGGCACCGGGTCAATCCCGGCCAGTTCCACATAATCGGTCAACATGGTGCGCACCACGTCTTGGAGTTCTTCGGGTTTCCAGGGTTTCGCCACGTACTGATCGAGCCCGGCTTCGTTCACCGCACGCACGGTGTCAGCCAGGTCTGCCTGGCCGGTCACCAGGACTTTGCGGGTCAACTGGGTGCGTTCGTCGGACATCATCTGTCCCATGAACTCGATGCCGGTCGTGCCGGGTAGCCGATGGTCGCACAGCGCCAGGGCCAGGGCATCGCCATCGTTGGAAATCTCATCGATGACATCCCAAGCGTCAGGCACATCCTCCGCCGGTTCGATGCGCAAAGTGTCCGCGAATCCCAGCAGGTCACGGGTCACGGCGGCGCGAACTTCCGGTTCGTCTTCAAGGATTAGGATGGCGAGTTTCATGGTTTCTCCTTCATTGGGGACTTTTCTATTCTTTCACCCCGTCGCGGGGTTTGGACAAATTTGCCGGGAAACGTCAGAAAAACGATGACCGGCCGGCCGCGCGAACCCGCCCGACCTAGCTTGTGACCCTAGAGCGAAACCGGGGTTCCGGTGGTCGGCAACTCCACGGTAGCCAAGGTGCCCGTCGGGTCCGTGACGTTTTCCAGCCGGATGGTTCCGCCGTGGTTTTCCACAATCGAGCGACATAGCCCCAGGCCAATGCCCATTCCGAACCTCACTTCGCCGCCTTTAGTGGAAAAGTGCGGTTGGAAAATGTGTTCGATGACGTCAGGGGCAATGCCGGGTCCGGTGTCGCGGAACGTCACCACGATTTGGTCGCCGCGGGCTTCCGTTTTAATGGTTAGCTGCCCAATCATTCCCGCCAGTTCGTCCCGGTCGGTGGGGCGCTTGCCGACCGCATCGCTGGCGGCCGAAGCCTCGCCGGACATGGCTTCCACCGCGTTCGTAATCAGGTTCGTCCACACCTCATCCAGCTGGCCGGGGTGGCAAGAAATCCGCGGTAGTTCGCCATAATGCACGTCAAGGTCGATTTTGTCCAAGCGGTGAGACAGCAGGCGCAACGTGTCTTGCAGGCCCGTGTTGACGTCGACGTTTTGTACCGGATCCCCATCGGGACGCGCATAAGAGCGCAGGGACGCCACCAGGTCAATGATGCGTCCCGAGGCGGTACGCAGGTTGCGCAGACTGGTGCCGATGGCGGCCGCTTGTTCCAAGGCCCCCAGGTCCGTGTCCGGGTTGGCTTTCATGTCTCTGGCGAGGTTGCGGGCCAGGTCAGTGCTGTAGACTCCTGCCACGGACAGGCGTTCCACCAGGGTTGCGTCGCCCAGGATTTCCAACAGTTCACGTTTACGCGCCCGCGTTTCCTTGGTGGACAAGAACGGGGCTTCCTCGGCATTTTCCAGGGATTTCAGAGCCAGGTTCCGCCACGTTTCGTCGGGACAGGTCGACAGCAACATGCGCATATCCTCGTGAATGTAATCCGCGGCACGACGAATCGCCGCCACCGGATTATTGAGTTCGTGGGCCACACCCGCCGCCAGCTCACCGAGCGAGGCAAAACGGGCTTGTGCAGCCATTTCCTCCCGAGTCTCGCGCAGTTTGTCCAGGGCTTTCGCCAAGTTCGCTCGCTGCAGCGCCAGTTGATCGGCCAGGACCGCCGTCTCCAAGTGGAGGTTTTCCGCGCGGCGCAAACGGCGGTCGTAAGTGCGCATAAACAAGGCTGCCACCAGCAGCGACACCCGGGAATCCCCGGCAATAATCATGTTCATTTCGTCGAGGGTGAGGCTAATCCCCACGACCTCTTCGGTCACCACGGCCGTAAAGAACGCGCCGATTTCTTCCCCTGAGGACAGCATTCCGATGATGCGCCCGGTCGAAGCATGGTGCATCAGCAAATCCCCGCTCGCCGAGGAGCGTTCCAGCGCGATACTGCCGGATAGCGCCAGGATAATGCTACGAACCGGCTGGCCTTCCTCGGTTAGGTGCGCCCCCACCGGGAAGGTAATCCGTTCCTGGGGTCCCAAGATAATCTCGGCGCGGCGCACAATTTCGGCGATGATTTCTTCATCGTCCTGTTCGAGGTCAAAAACAAAGCGGCTTTCGTACATGCCACTATCATGCCGGAATTTCGCGGGCGCACGGGTAGGTTTGCGAGCCGAGGATATTTTTCCGTCGTTAATCCTATTAATTTGCCTCGGTGTGCCATATATGGCACACCGAGGCAAATTAATAGTTTTTAGACAGGGTGCAAGCCCTGAGCTACTCGTAGCGCAGCGCCTCGATGGGGTCGAGCTTGGCGGCTTTGGACGCCGGATAGTAGCCGAAGAAAATCCCGATACCCAGCGAGAACGCCAGTGAGAACAGCACCCCACCTAGGGGCGGAATCGCGGGATTACCCATCGCGTTGGATCCTAAGTATCCAGCCAGACCCCCCAGGGCCACACCGAGAAGCCCTCCCAGCAGACACACCATCATGGCTTCGACCAGGAACTGCAGCCGAATATTCCACCGTGTCGCCCCCAGAGCCTTGCGAATACCTATCTCTCGGGTACGTTCGGTGACCGACACCAGCATGATGTTCATCACCCCAATGCCGCCGACCAGTAAGCTCAGCCCCGCGATAACCGACAGCCCCAAGGCAATAGTGGAAAAGACTTTCTTAATCTCATCCATCATCGAGTCCATGGAATCAATCATGACCCCGTAATCCGAGTCAGCCCAGGTTTTATCCAAGAACTCCTGCAAACTGTGCTTCAAAGCTTTCGCATCGGTGCCGGGAATCGGGCGCACGGTCGCCCAGCTGAACCCCGGTTCCTTAACCCCGCTAATCTCCTCTTCCAAAGTGTAGGGGATATAGAAACTGTCCCCGCTCGGCCCGCCGCCACTGATGAGAGCGTTGGCAGCCCCTTTCATTTGCACCTGCCGGGCGACCCCGATGACTTGAAAAGTCATTTGGGATTCGTCACTGTCAAGCTCGAAGCTCTGGCCCACAGCGTTTTGTGCCGCTCCCCCGAACAATTTTTTCGCCAGAGTATCGGAGATAACCGCCACCGTGTCGGCGCTTTCGATTTCACCGGCATCAAAACCGCGGCCGGCGACCATTTCCATATTGGACCCAATCAGGAAATCCTGGTTGGTGGTCTGCACATCCGCGTCCACGTCTCCGGCCGCGCCCTTAGCGGTGCCGAAGCTGCCCATACCTTGCACGCTGATACCTTTAACCTGGTCGGAAAATTCCTCGCGAATCTGGTCCAGAATTTCCGGAGTCAGGTATTGGTCATCCCCGTTGCTGTCCGCAAAAGCCGAGCCAGACCCGCTATCCCCGGACATGTCCTCGTCCTCGGTACTCTCAGAATCCCCAACCACATAAGTGGGGTCATCCGAGCCGGACTGTGCTTGGCGAGACTTTGCTTTGGCAATATTGTCCTTGGTATCCACCGAGAGGTACATGTCCTGACCCCCCAGGGAACCAAGCGAGTCGGTCACCGCGCTGGTCACACCGCGAGAAATGGTGAGAATCGTCACCACGGAGGCGATACCGATGATGATGCCCAGCAGGGTCAAAATGGCGCGCAGCTTGTTCGCCCACAGTCCTGCCAGGGCCAGGCGCACGTTTTCTCCGAAAGTCATTGGGCGCCTCCTTTGGTCGACACACCCTCGCCCAACACACCGTCAACCATGGTGAAAATCCGCTGGGTTTGCTGAGCCAGCTCCGGGTTGTGGGTAATCAAAACGATGGTTTTGCCCTGCTCGCGGTGCAGCCGGTGAAACAGGTCCATGACCATCAAACCGGTGGCGGTGTCCAAAGCACCGGTCGGCTCGTCAGCCAAAATAATGTCCGGGTCATTGGCCATTGCCCGCGCAATCGCCACCCGCTGCTTTTGCCCACCGGACAACTCGCTGGGCTGATGGTGAATCCGTTCGCTCATGCCGACCAGTTCCAACAGTTTCAGTGCCCGTTCCCGGCGCTGAGCGCGCCCTACTCCGGCATACATCATGGGCAGCTCCACGTTCTTTAACGCGTCGGTACGCCCCACCAGGTTGAAGTTTTGGAACACGAACCCGATGGACAGCGAGCGAATCAACGCAGCCTCGTTATCGTCAGCTTCGGAAATATCTACGTCACCCAGCAGGTAACTGCCCGAAGTGGGCCGGTCCAGCAAGCCGATGATGTTCATCAGGGTGGATTTGCCCGAACCGGAGGACCCCACGATGGACACGAACTCTCCCGGATAAATCGCCAGGTTCACGCCTTTCAGCACGGTCAGCTCGTGGTCGGTGCCCAGGAAGAATCCCTTATAGATGTCGCTCAGCTCGATGACCGGCTGTCCCTTCGTCGCCCCCGACTGTCCGCTACCCTGGCCGGTGGGCACGGGAGGGGACGCTTGTGAATGCGCCCGCCCCTCAGAAAAGACCCCCGGCAGGCTCATGATGTCACTCAACAGTCCCCTCCATCATCTGCGGAGTATCGACATAGTGACCGGTTTCCCCGGACAAGCCGACATAGTTCATGGCGTTATCCAGCACGGTCGTGCCTTCTTTGATGCC
This sequence comes from uncultured Mobiluncus sp., assembly GCF_963511525.1. Lineage (NCBI taxonomy): Bacteria > Bacillati > Actinomycetota > Actinomycetes > Actinomycetales > Actinomycetaceae > Mobiluncus > uncultured Mobiluncus sp. The sequence continues at coordinate 57,016 of NZ_CAUPIY010000002.1, forward strand.
TTTACCCTTGATTGCGGCCATGCCGTTGCCTTCTACCAGGACTTCCACCTGGACTTCGCGAATCTTCGGCTGTTCCGAATCCGGGTTATCTATCACCAGCACGGACTTCGGGCCATCTTCGCCCGTCGCCTCCGAGTGTGCCATTTCGGACGGAGCGGGAGCTTCGGTGGAGGGTGGAACCTGGTCGTCAAGCGGCATCATCGCATCAACCAAAGCACCCTTCGGCACGGTCAGAGCGTTCTTTTCACCAGCAACAATCGCCTTTACTTTGGCGGTAGACCCCAGACGCAAGCCCTGCAAATCGCCCGTCACCGTGATTTGCACCGGAAACATGACCGAGGCGTTGCCGCCCCCACTGCCGCTTCCTTGGTCAGCACCCGGACCGGATGGCGCGGAGGTCTGGTCGATGGCGGCCGGAGAAATAAAGGACACCACGCCCGTAAATTCCTTATCCCCGGTGGCCGGAGTGGTGAAAGTGACCTGGTTACCCACGCTGAGTTTGGAGACCCCGGATTCTTTAATCTGGGTTTCAATGACCATGTTTTGGTCATCTTCCACCGTCATCAAGGCACCTTCCGGAGCGGCTCCGACCTTGGCGGTTACGGAGGTCACAATGCCTGATATCGGGGAAGTTACGTGCGCCGAGCTGATGTCAGCCCGCAGCTTTTGGATGGTGCTTTGCCCTTCCGCCAGGCCCGAACCCGCCGAGGCTTGGGCCGCCCGCAACGCCCGCAGATTCGAACTCACTTCCTGAGCCGCGTGGATTTTGGCGTATTCCAAGCTGATTTTGGCGTCAGACAGAGCGCCTTGCGCCTTCGCGACCGCCTCGCCGGCCTCGGCTATCTGGGTGTCTATTTGGCGGAGCGCAGCCTGGAATTGACGCCTTGCCATCCCCAAGTTTTCGTTCGCGTGGCCCACGGAAATATTGGCCTGAGCCTGCTGGGACCAGGCCGACCTGGCACCCTTGCTGCCATCATCAACATTTTGATCCAAGGTGGCGACCTGCGCTTCCAGCTCCGCGATGCGCTGGTTGACATTCTCAATGAGTGCATCGCGGCGTGTGGGGTTCAGGTTCTTGTCGGTCCGCAGCTGGGATAGTTGTTTCTTGGCCAGGTCCAAATCCGCTGCGGCCGAATTCCGCTCAATGATGGCGATGTCGCGCTGCAGGTTCGCTTCGGAAACCGCGGCTCCGGCGCGACCCGCTTCCATCTTGGCGTTTTCCACCTCTTGATAAGCCGAGCGCAGGGCATTTTCCTGTTCCAGCAAGGCTTGCAAAGTGCGGTTGTCTCTCTCCTGCTTCATTTGTTCGTAGGCCCGCGAAGATTTCACGTATTCGGTTTCGGCTTCCCGCAACGAAGTTTGGGCTCCGCGGATTTCCTGGTTCATGCCCTGATCCAGGGCGCTTTTCGCATTTTGATAGTTTTGGGCAGCCTCGTCGATGCTGTTTTGCTGGGTGATGCGGCTTTCGTTCAGCTGCGCCTGTTGGCTAGCCAGTTGCGAATTCGCCTCGGAACTGTCCAGCTGTGCCAGCAGCTGACCCTGGTTCACCCGGTCCCCCGCCTTCACGTTGAGAGCCTGTACTTTCGAGTTCAGCGAGGAGAACAAGGTCATGGTCTTGGCGCTTTTCAGCGTGCCGGTCATGCTGATGGTTTTGGTGACGTCCTCCCTGGTGACGGTAGTGACGTCCCCGCGATAAACGGCGGTCGGGTCGTACTTGGGAGCCCCCATGCCCATCACTGCCGGAATGACCAGCGCGGCCACAGCCAAGACCGCCACCGCGCTGACCCCGATGATGATTTTCTTTTTCTTGCTCGATTTCTGCTTGCCGAGTTTCAGTTTTTTCTTGCCCTTGAGCAGGGATTTCGCAGACTTTGCCGAGTCATCTCCCGTCACGGAAGCAACAGGGGTAACAGTCGGGTCATCGACGGGAGTGAACACGGGTTCATCGCTCACAAATAACTCCTTATAATCCAAAATCGCTTTTGAAAAACTATAAACTCCTCAGGGCTTTTTTGCCTTGCCAAAAGCTCCGCTACCAGGAAAATCAGTCCAAAGTATGAGACTCGTCCGGTTTCCAGGCACTCCGCACTCAGCCCTCAGAAGGAGATAGTCCCAGATTATCTTGCCTCCCCGCCCGGCCGCCATCAGGGATGCCCCTGATTAAACCCTGACGAGCCCCTCGGCATCCCCAGGCCGGCGACGGTCACGCTAGAGCTTGTAAGAATCGGGGGCGACCGGCCAGGTCGCATCGGGTTTGGGCGTCCCTGAGACCGAGCGCGTGGGCCGCCTGTACCAGGGCCTCGCCTTGCGACTCGGCGTGTTCCATCACGATGGTGGCACCCGGGGCTGCGACCGCCGCAGCCGCCGCCAAAAACGCCCGCGGCAGCTCCAGGCCGTCAGCGCCCCCGCCGTAGAGCGCCAACTGCGGGTCCTGGGCCGCTTCGGGCTGGGTCACCGGGTCGACCACATAAGGGGGGTTGGTGGCGATGACGTGAAACTTTGGCGGGATTTCGGCGCTCACAAGGGCGTTGCGCAGCGTCTGCGGGTCGGTCGCGTCAGCGAGCAGGACCCGCGCCGCTACCCCGGTAAACCGGGCGTTTTCCGCCGTCAGGTCCACCGCCGCTTCTGACACATCCACGCAGGTCAGCACCGACTCGGGAACTTCGGAGGCGATAGACAAACCCAACGCCCCCGAACCGCAGCCGAGGTCCAGCACCCGCGGAGCCACCCCTTGCCGCACCCAATCCGCGGCCGCGTCGATGGACGCTTGGGCGACCCACTCCGTCTCGGGACGCACCACAAACACTCCGGGGCGGGCGTGCAAGGTCAGGTGGCGAAAGTACATGATGCCCATGACGTGCTGCAACGGGACGCGGGTGGCGCGCTGTCCGACCAGCTCAAAGAACCGCTGCCAGGTAGCCCCGTCCAGGCGCTCGCCGTAGCCGGGCCGGTGGCCCAACACGTGCTCCAGCAGCAGACGCGCCTCACCGTGAGCGTTGTTGATTCCGGCCTCGCTCAACACGAAGGCCGCGTCGTTGAGTGCCGAACGTGCTGCCGCGTGCTGGGGTATCTGCATCGAATTCCTTCCGCCGTCTGAGGCGACACGCATGCGGGCTAGTGGGAGGATTTGCCTACCGCCGCCAAGCGAGCGGCTTCGTCGGCGTCAATAGCGGACTGGATGACCGGGGCCAGGTCGCCGTTTAGCACCTGGTCTAGGTTGTAGGCCTTGTAGCCGGTGCGGTGGTCGGCGATACGGTTTTCCGGGAAGTTGTAGGTGCGGATTCGCTCGGAGCGGTCCACGGTGCGGACCTGGGAGGCGCGCGCCTCAGCCGCTTCAGCTTCGCGCTTTTCCGCCTCCAGCTGCATCAGGCGGGAACGCAACACCCGCATCCCGGCCTCTTTGTTTTGCAGCTGAGACTTTTCGTTTTGCATCGACACCACGATTCCCGTGGGCAGGTGAGTGATGCGCACCGCCGAGTCGGTGGTGTTCACGGACTGACCCCCCGGCCCCGAGGAGCGGTACACGTCAATGCGCAGGTCATTAGGGTCAATCTCGATGTCCCCGGTTTCCTCAGCCTCCGGCATGACCAGCACGCCTGCCGCCGAAGTGTGGATCCGCCCTTGGGATTCGGTGACCGGAACGCGCTGCACCCGGTGCACCCCACCCTCGTATTTGAGGTGGGCCCACACGCCCTCCTCCGGGGTGGGGTTGCCTTTCGCTTTGAACGCAATCGAGGCATCCTTCACCCCGCCGAGGTCAGATTCGGTCAAGCCCAGGACCTGCACCGTCCAGCCCATCTTTTCAGCGTAATGCTGGTACATCCGCATCAAATCACCGGCGAACAGGGCGGATTCCTCGCCGCCCTCGCCGGCTTTGATTTCCATGATGACATCGCGGGCATCGTCGGGGTCGCGCGGGGTCAGGGCCTCAATCAGATCGGCGTTGGCTTGCTCAAAAGTAGCCTCAAGCCCGGGGATTTCCGCCGCAAAGTCCGGGTCCTCACCAGCCATTTCGCGCCCGGCTTCCAAGTCGTCACGCGCCTGCAGCCAGCTTTGCACCACGGTGTTGATGCGGCTCAGTTCCGCATAGCGGCGGCCAACCTTGCGGGCATGAGCCTGGTTGGAGTGCAAATCCGGGTCACTCATCTGTGCCTCGACCTGGTGGAACTCCTCCAGCAGGGCTTCTACGCCCCCAAATTCTTCAGGGAAGTCACTCATTTCTGACCTTTCATATCGCTTGCGGCTAAGAGTTGTTCACCGGCAAACCCCGGCAAATAAAAGGCACCGGTCGGTAATATGTACCGACCGGTGCCAAAGTTTCGCTATTCCGCGGCGGCGGGAGCCTTAGCTTCCTCAGCCTTAGCAGCCTGCTTAGCGGCCTTTTCGGCGTCTTTCTTAGCCTTATCGGCAGCTTTCTTCTTGGCGTCGTTGAACTTGGCGTAGCGAGCCTCGAAGCGAGCCACGCGACCGCCGGTGTCAAGAATCTTTTGCTTGCCGGTGTAGAACGGGTGGCAAGCCGAGCACACGTCCACGCGCATCTGACCGGAAGTCAGGGTGGAGCGAGTCGTAAAGTGATTTCCGCAGGTGCAGGTGACCTCGGTCAAAACATATTCGGGGTGAATTCCCTGTTTCATGATTACTCCTTGGGTTCAAGGGCCCCGGGTCCCGCGGCGAAAGCTTTGGGTGAACCGGAAAGACCAAGGGTCTATTATGCCACAATCCACAAAGTCGCACCAACTGGCGCAGCCACGACCGTGGGACACCACCCGCTGACGTTGGACTTCTCGATTCAACGCGGTAATCAGTTATCATAATCATGGCATAGAGGGGAAACCATGACACAAGATTTTACAAATCCACAGCTGGAGATTCGTGGTATCGTCAAGCAAAGACGCCGCTGGCCCATCGTGGTTGGCGTCAGCGCGGGGGTTCTCGCCCTCGCCCTGACCGGTAGCGGCTGGGCTTACGCCACGCATTATTCCAAGTTGGCCCTCCCCCACACGATGGTCGGAAAACTCGACGTCGGGGGCATGACCTCTGATGAACTGAAACGCCATTTGACGGACAACTGCCAAAAGCTGAGCGCTGCCTTTAGCGGTGGCGTTCCCGAAACCTCCCTGAGCCTGGGCCAGATGGGTTTGGACTGCGACGTTCCCGGCACCGCCGCTGCCGTGATGAAAGCCAACGAAAACCTGGGCGGAGTCTTGGCCTCCACCGTCATGGAACGCCAAGTCACCCCCCTCTTTACCCTCGATGAAACCGCCGCCACCCAAGCAGCCCGGGATTTGACCGCTAAACGACCCGATACCGTCGTGGACCCGCATCTGGGATTCAACAGCGAAACGGGCTCTTTCGAAGTGCAGCCGGGCAGCGCCGGGCAGGGCGTCGATCCGAAAGTCGTCATCGCTGCTGCTAAGAAGACTTGGGAAACCCAGACGAAACAATCCCTAAAGGTGAAACTGACCGAAGTCACCCCGAGCAACGCAGATCCGCAGCTGGAAACCTGGGCGCAGCAAGCCAACTCTCTCATTGCCCCGAAAGTAAACCTGATTGGTCGCAGAGTCGGTCACATCATCACCCCCGCGGACAAAGCCCAGTGGGTCGAAGTCACCGAGAACGGACCGGTCATCAGTGAAAAGAAAGTACTGGCTTGGCTCAAAACGTTTACTGACCAGGAAATCGACGTGAATAACGGTCCGGGCGAACGCACCATGACCAAAGACGGCTACCTTTTGACTATGACGAAAATGGCTCTGGACTCTAAGAGAGTCTCGAATAACGACACCATCGCCGCCGAAATCACCGCGGCACTGACCGCCGGACAAAACTATCGCGGGGTTTTTGAGATGAAAGTTCAGGAAGGCAAGTTCAACGACACCGTTGTGGATCAAACCCTTCCCCGCCCGCCCTACAACGCCAAACCTGGCGAAAAGTTCATCAGTGTCGACCTGACCAACCACACCGTGGCGGCTTGGGAGGGCGACAAAGTTGTGTGGGGTCCGGTCGAGGCGGTCCACGGATCGCTGCCTTCCCCGACCTATCCGGGAATTTTTCATGTGCAAACCAAACTGGTGAACGCCCACATGAAGAACGACAAAGCCTGGGACGGCGCTTATGACACCTGGAGCCCGTGGACCATGTACTATCAGGGCGGCTACGCCGTACACGGCACCTATACCCGCTGGAATTGGGTGCAAACGAACTATGGCGGGTCGCACGGGTGCGTGAACTTGAAGCCCGCGAAAGCTAAGGAGCTGTTCGACTGGGCGCGGGTGGGCACCCCGGTGGTCATCCACCGAGCTGGAGTTATCTAGGTTTTTCGAAAGGTTCAATGGATGCGCTTTTCGTATCGTCCGACGCATTTGACGCCGCAGCACCGGCGTCGGTCGTTGGCGACCAACCTCAGATGGCTCGCGGCCGCGGCCACGCTGCTGGCGGTGGCCGGAGGCGGCTGGCTAGCATTTGGCTACAAGCCGTTATGGAACCCCGAGCAGTCCGCCCAGATTAACGCGGCGCGGGACTCGGCGTGCCAGCGCAGTGTCACTTTGCGTCTCGGGGACAACAGTTTTTTGGCAAAGCCTGACCAGGTTTGCTCCTGGCTACATCCCGTGCCCCAGCCCACCAAACAGCTCAGCCCCCAACCGCTGCCCTCACCACAGTTCGATGTCAACGCGATTACTCAGTGGGTACACTCCTGCACCTCCCAAGTCGAGAAACCGGCCAAGAACGGCAGCCGACAGGTGGACAGCAAGGGCCACCTGGTGAGTCTGCTGAAAGACCCGGTCGACGGCGCGGTCGTGAACCACCCAAACAACCTGGTTTCCCAGATTGAAAAGGCCCTGAACAGCAGCAATGGCAACGTGGAAGTCGCCGCTAAACTGTCCCCCCGCAAAGGCGGTTTCGACGACACCGTCGTAGCGGCTCCGGCGATGCCCTATGCGCCCCAGCCACAAGAACGGTGGGTGGACGTAAACCTGACGAACCACACTACTGCCGTCTATGACGGGACGAAAGCCATTTACGGGCCGGTGGCTGCGGTGGACGGACACGCTCAAGCTCCCACGGTGCAAGGGATTTACAAAGTGTACGCCAAGCTGGACATGCAAACCATGACCGGGGTGGGATATGACGGACCCTACAGCGAGAAAGCCCCGTGGATTTCGTACTTTTCGGGGAATTTTGCGCTACATGGGGCACCGTGGCGCTCAAGTTTCGTCTATACCCCCGAAAAAGGTTCTCACGGTTGCGTGAACCTGAGCGTGACTGATGCCAAAGCGATTTATGACCTGATAAGCATCGGCACTACGGTCGTGTCCCACACTTAGGCCACGTAGCCGGCAGCCGATTCCGCCAGGTCCCCGCTCAGGCCCGCCCGCAGTGCGCGCCGAGCGAAAACCACGACCCACATCACTAGGGCCGCATAGACCACCACGGCCACCGCAATCTTTACGGGAGTCAGCAGCGCCGACGGGGTCAGGAACGCTTCTTCCAAGCCCGAAATCCCCAACAGGATAATCAACCCGGCAGCCACTGGCCCGAACTGGCGGCCCGCCCGCGCCAGGGAAACCATGCGCGGGTCTTCGCCGGGCACGAACAACGCCCAAAACAGCCGCAGAGACGCGGCGCAAGCCAAGACGATGCAAGACAGTTCCAGCAGGCCGTGAGGGGTAATCAGCCCAAAGAAAACACCTAGGTCACCGTACTTGGCCATGATGGCTCCGGCCACCCCCACGTTGGCGAAGTTCATCAGCAGCTGGTAAACCGGATAGGCCCCGGTAAAGAACATGGCCACCATCAGCACGGCGATTGTCGCGTTGTTCGTCCACACCTGAGCGGCGAAATCCGGGGCCGGATAGTTTGAATAATAGGCTTTGAAAGAATCCTCGGCGTATTGGCGCATCTCTATCTCAGATTGCTGAGCCAGCAGAATGTCGGGGTGGGTGTAGACCCAAAAACCGGTGAACACCGCGGTAATCAGCGATAGCGCCAGCAGCACCAGGAAAATTGGCCCGATTCGGTACAGCGCCAGGGGCAGAGTCACGGTAAAGAACCCACCGACGGACTCCCGAAACGTTCGGCGCGTCCCCCCGATACGCCCTCGTGCCGTGGACACCAGATTCGTCAGCTCCAGCACGACATCCGGGTCGGTCGGTACGGAAGTGATGGTCGCCAAGTCCGCGCTGGCGCGATGATATAACCCCATGAGTTCGTCGATTTCCGCCCCGCTCAGACGGCGTTTGCGATTCAGTTGAGCCAGGCGCGTCCAGTCCTGAGTTCGCCCTGCGGTATACGCATCGATGTCCATGCTGCTAATTTATACTCAATGGAACAATTTAGCGGAACGAAAATCCGGCCCGACGTGGTCATCACCGGCGAAGCTATTGCCTTGCTGGTGCAGCCAGCCTCCCTGTTTTTGCGCATCGTTTCAGCCGTTATTGATGCGGCTGTGTCGATTTTGGGGATGGTTATCACTTACGAGGTGTTGTTCCTGATATTGACTTTGAGCGGCGAGGACGACGATTTTCTGTATTTTTCCAACGAGGCACAAGTCACCGCGTTCGTCGCGGTGATCACGGCGGTGTGGCTGTTCTTTGTGCCGATGACGGTAGAGACTTTGACCCGCGGAAAGTCGCTGGGACGCTTCATCGTGGGAACACGCATAGTCCGCGACGACGGCGGTCCCATCACTTTGCGCCACGCTTTCGTACGCACCCTGATTGGTCTGGGCGAACTGTGGGCGACGGTAGGAGCCGGGGCCATTATCGCGGCGTGGACGAACCGCAGAGGCAAACGTATCGGGGATATTTTCGCTGGAACCTACGCGGTTTCCGAAGCGTCCGGGGTGACTCGCCGGCCGCTGCTGCTGGCTCCTGAACTCGCCCAGTGGGCTGGCGGAGCCAATGTCGGCGAGCTGGACGGGGTCACCACCGTGGCGGCGCGCCGATTCCTGCAAAGCGCCACCAAGATGGATCCGCTCCACCGCCAGCAGGCGGCCCAAACGCTCGCCACCGCCCTTTTGAACCAGGTGTATCCGCCGCCACCCCCAGGGACAGACCCGGAACGATTCATTGCGGCGGTGCTGGTGCTGCGCCGGGATGCCGAATATCACACGAATAACGCCGTCCAGGCGCGCCTGGAGAAAAAACTTTCCGCGGTGTCCGGTTCCCGGTACGGGATTTAGTCGGGCCGACCGGCGTCAGCTGGTGAGGTGGACGTAGATTTGGCTGGACACAGATAGGTCTGGAATCGGCTCCAGGGCGTCAATCCCGTCACCGTCCCCCAAATTGGTGGTGACCACCTGGGTTACATACAGGTCAGGGGCCTCTATCAACTGGGGAGTTTCGTCTTTAAGGGGCACGACCACGGTCGTCGTCGCGTTGACGACGTGGGTGGCTCCGTCGATCCGGTATTCCCGATTTTCGGCGTTAAGGTTCGTCACCAGCAGTTGGCGCTGCGTCGCGGCGGGCCCCATCACCACTCCTCCGCCGGTAGAAAGAGCGGGCAGCCACGCCAGGTCACGCACAAATTTGTCCGAGTCAGTAGGGGAAACCGAGCCTTGCCGATAGACCACCGCCCCGGCTGCCACGGGCTGGGTGGCGTTGACGATGACTGCGTAATTGCCAGGCTGTAAGCCACCCAGCGTGAAATCCAGCACCGCGCCGGGATCCAGATCTAGGTCTTTGCCTCCCGGTAGCGGGAAACGGCCATTTTCGTTGACAACTTCGATGGTGGCCCGCGCCGAATCAGTGCCGGGGTTCAACAGGCGCACCGCGCCGAGACTCCCGTCCATCGCCACGCCGGGAATGACCTGGGTGGTGTTGGGCAGGGCGGAGGCGTGTACCAGCGACACGCCCCCCGCAGTCAGGCCCAGTAAACTGTGTGTCATCAGCGAGGAGGCCAGACCGGCTCCGTTCGCGGTGACCCGTACCACCAGGCGCTGGGTCCCTCCCACCTGGGATTCCAAAGGGATGGCTTGCAGCTGGCGGGCCGGGACGCTGATCTTTTCCCCCCGGGGGAAATCGAGTTTCCCGGTGTCGCCCCACACTTCGACCTTGGCATCAACCGAGTTAGACGAGGGGTTCATCAGCTGCAGAACGCTCGATTCCCCAATCTCGGTCGACCCGCCGACCAGCCAAGATTCCAGCTGCGCCGGCTGGCAGGACGCACTAGCCAGGCCGCGGTAGTCTCCTGAGGAAACCGATTGTTCGATGTCCGCCCCGGCGAGGGCGACTTTACCGTCCCACGGCTGGGCGGTGAGAAAACCACTGACCGGAGTGGAAAAACTGCCGTAAAGCATGGCGGATTTCGGGGTCAGCTCCAGGTCGTTCTGGGGATTTTCCGGGGGTGGCGCCACTTCTTCGGTGTCGTCTGTCGCGGGGTTCGTGTCCCCGGCCCGGTGCGAGTTCGTTTTTCCTGGGGTCGTTTCCTCCGAAGTCGGTGCGGCGGACTGCGGGGCGCGGCCTCGCGAACCCAAGGGCTGATACACCGCCTTTTCCGGGACCCGCGCGGTGCGAGCCAAAACGGTGGAGGTCATTGACCCCGCAATTTTGGGCGGCGCCAACGGATTTCCGGCCCCGTCAACCGCCGCTGGGTTCACCGTAGGCGGCACCTGGGGACAAGCCAGGGTGATCTGGCCGGGAGGGACCGGCACGGGCTCGCCGTAGTGAGGCTTCTGAGCGGCTGCCGGCCGGGTCAGACCAACGGCAACCACCAGGCCCGCCACGGCCACGACCAGCAGGGTTGCCAGGAACCAGCGCACCCCATCCCAACGGTTGACCGTCGTGTAACGAGAACCAGCCGACGGAACCTTTTGCGGCTCCGTATCCTGGCGCGAATCCTCGCGCGAATCCTGAGCGGTTTGCGGTTTCACAATCTCACCTCCGACACCCGACGCAGCGGTAGGGCTGCAGCCAGAGCAATCAGCAGGGACAGCAGCAGCACCGCACCCCACAACTGGTAAGGAAGATAGGCATAGGTGATGGACACAGTACCGGGATTGGGGGGCAGCTGATAGAGCGCATTCCATTGACCCGTTTCCACCGGGTCAATGATTTTACCGTTGAACCGCACCGTAAAGCTGCTATCAGCTCGTTCACTCAACGCCAGCAGACGGCCCGCCGGTCCGGCCCCGACTTGTGCCTTCCCGCCTCGCACATCGAGGGCCTGTGCCCTGACTTCGCCGGTCGGCCAAGAGGGATGTCCCCCTTTCCACTGGGCCGGGGCGACCCGAGCCACGCTGACCGCGGCGGAATCGGCCAGGCGCCACACCGTACCGGCCTCCGTGGTGGTAATCCGTTCCAACGGCGCGGCCGAGTCTAACGTGTTGACCAGGGAGGTGGTCGCGGCGTCCTTGCTGCGGGGCACGATGATGAAGTTCACATCCAACTGGGCGAGTTGTTCTCCCAGCTTCGGGGTGGAGCCTCCCAGCACCGCTGCCACCGTGGCCTGCAGCGCCGCGTCGGCTGCATCGGGAGTGCGCGAACCGGTCACGTTGCGGTAATTTTTCAGTTTCAGGTAGGGGGAAGCCTCAAAAGTCGTGTGCCGCCAGTCCCGCCATAGACCGGCCGTCACCAGGGTGGATTGGTTGGGGGCACTGGCGACCTCCAGGTTCAGAGCCCGCAGGTGGCGCGGGGAAGACTGGCCTTGGGCAACTGTAGCGGGGAGGCTCACGTCCCGAAACGTTTCCAAAGCATTGAAACCGGACGCGGCGGGGGTAGCAAGCTGGTTTACCAGCATCGGGGTCGCTCCCAAAACAGGAATCAGCACCGCCGCGGCCACCACAGCCTGAACAGTGCGATTGCTCCAGTTGGCGATTTCGGCCGGAATCGTCAACTGCAGACGCCCCACCGAGAACAGGGCGGAGGTAATCAATCCCGCGTGAAACACCGCCAATCCCGGCCCGGCCCAGGCACACACAACGTTGGCTCCAGAGACGGAAACCGGGGTGGAACTGGCCAACCACGCCGTCGCCAACCCCCCCAGCGCGAACAGCAGGCTCCAGTGAGCCCCAGTGGAATGGCTTGGAATGATGACCCCGGCCACCACGGTGAGCAACAGCAGTCCCAAGGGCAGGAAAGCGAGAACCTGCCAGCCGGGCAGGGCAAGAGGCAGGGACGTCGCCGCCACGTCAAGCGGCCAAGCGGTGAGCAAATCCCACCAGTTCGGCCTCGAGACGGGCAGCGGCACCGACAGGGTGGACAGCCACAGCGGCCATTGGGCAGGCGAACCAACTGTGCGCACCACCGTGGGCACGGCCAACAAAACGGCCGGCGCCAGCACAATCAGGGCGTGGACGGCTTTCAGGCGCAGCCGAGCCGGGATGTGGCTGCGAACCGGGTCTGAAGTCTCTGTTTGCGACGTGGTAAAAAGGGGGTTAGCGACCCCTTTCAGCATTGCTATCAACACCAGGAATACCACCGGAATGACCATGATCACGGCCGCGCTCACCACCAGGAAACCGGTGAGGGCGGCGATACCGACCTGGATAATCGCGGCGGAATGCACGCTGACCGTGACCGGTTCGATTTCTCCCATCACGATGCGGGACACCGGCATCCCGGCGCCCCGGGCTAGTGAACCGACAAAAAGGGGCACACTCACTGCCAAAACCCACACCGGCAGCTGACCCAAACCCATACTGACCAGCAGGTTAGGACTGAAAGTCCAGGACAGGGCAGCCAGGGCGCGCAGCGTGCGGGAATCGGTGAGAACCCCGGTGGCCCACCATGCGCTGAGCCAAGCCAGCGGCAGGGTCGCGAACAGCAAAACCGCCAGCACCACCGACCCTTTTATCCCTACGAAACCCGCGATTTGTCCCAGGCTCGCCACTTCCAGACCCAGGGGGTCCATCGCCCCGACAGCCGAACCGTAGCCCAAACCGGCGGGAATCCACCCAGAAATCAGGTCAGTCCAAAAGTCCCGGTTGCTCACCGGCAGGTTCGCCAGCGCCCCGCCGGACACCCCGCCGATGGCAAAGCGCCAGCCCAACAGCCCTACCAGGGTCAGGGCGGCAGCGACAATCCAGACGAGAGTGCGATCCACAGACTTTTCGGTATAAAAGTTGCGCCGCGCTGTCGCATCCGGGATTTGGGGACGGCGCTGGTCTTTGGCGACGCGCCGAGCCGTGGTTTTGGCTTGGCGGATTTGGGAAGATTTCACCTGGAGGGGCCGCAAAGTACGGGGACTCAACTTGCTTTGACGCACCCGCCGCAGTCGGGATTTCCACGCGGCAAAAGGCCGGAACACCGTCACCAGGGTCGATTTCAGTTCTCCCGCCGCGAGCTTGGGCTCTTTCGTGACGATACGCCAGAAAAACCGCAGCAGGCCGAGCACCAAAACAATTAGCGGGAGGAAGATAAACAGCCACCAGGGCGCCGCCACCATCCAGTTGTGCAGCTGGGCGATACGTCGGGCGGTAAAGGAACGCTTTGAATCGGACTCCAGCTTGCCGTTGGCTTCCAAGTCGCGCCCGGTGGGGTCGAAGCTGCGGGCGGAACGGGCGGGACGACCCCCGTCGGGACCGCGCAGCCCAAAGTAGCCCGCCATCTTGTGATAAACCACGGCACGCGGCGCCACCACGACCCGATACCCTGCTAGGTGTACTCGCCGGGAAAACTCCAGACCATCACCGAAAGGACCCAGGTGCGGGTCAAAACCGTCCAGACGGCAGAACGTCTCCCAGTCCACCAGCATTCCCGCCGTGCCCACGCCCAGCACGTCCTCGCGACCATCGTATTGTCCCTGGTCAACCTCACCGGCGTCCATCTCTTGCAAGCGCCGCCCGGATTGAGTGGCGCGAATGCCGACCTCTACGATTTGATTGGCTTTGTCCCACAGTCGCTGTTTCGCGCCGACAACCTTGATGGAGGCGCCGGATTCCAAGACTTGCATCTGTTCTGCCAGGCAGGAGGGTGCCGGGGCGGAGTCATCGTGCAAGATCCATAGGGCGTGGGGTTGGTCCGGGGGCGGCGTGGGGAAATCGGGCTGAGATTTGGCTTGGCGCAGCGCTTCGCCCAAGTTGGGGGCTCCCGGAGTTTTCAGGACTTTCGTGCCGGAGCGGTGTGCCACCCCGGAGCTGGAAACGTCGATGACAAATACTCGTTGTGGAGCTAAGGTTTGCCGAGAAACCGCCATGAGAGTTGCCGCCAGGTAGGGTGTCTCCCCGGAAGTGACGATGAGGGCGGTAACTGCAGTGCGCACAGGGTTAAGGATATTACGTCCTCAATTGGGTTAGGACGCGCGACGCTTCAAACGACGGCGTTCCCGCTCCGACAAGCCACCCCAAATCCCAAAGCGTTCATCGTTTTCCAGCGCGTATTGCAGGCACTCATCCTTGACCTCGCAGCGGGCGCAGACGTTCTTCGCTTCGCGGGTCGAACCGCCCTTTTCCGGGAAAAAGGCCTCCGGGTCGGTTTGGGCACACAGCGCCTGAGCCTGCCAGGCCAGCGGTCCGTTGAGAATTTCGTCAATCTCTGGGGTTGAATCAGCGAAATCAAGTTCGCCTTCACCAAACAGATTCCACAAGGACCCTTCACCTCATTCGCTCTGACAACTTTTGTAAATTTGGCGCCGCGTCTCAGGGACACCAAAAGCGTTACCTCTAAGTTACACGCGTGTGATTCATTAGTTCAAGTGGTTTCAGGCGCCGAGTTTGGCTCAGGTATGCGAAAATCCACCAATTGCACAGCTCGAACGCAAATGTGAGATATGTCACATAGGCTCGACACGCCCGTGGAACGTTTGCCACAAAAGCGGATTTAGGACTAATTGCTAACTCGCCTCAGGGGATGTCGGCCTGGAGCACGACCCCGGTCCCCGAGGCATAAACCGGAACCTTATCCGCCCGCACAAACACGACTTCTCCCGGATGCAACACCAAACCGGCAGTCGCTCCATCACGCAAGGTCGGAGTGCCTTCGAGGCAAAGTATTAGCCGGCCGCCGTGACCGGGCAGCGCCAGTTCCCGCCCGTCCAGGCGGGTCACGGAAAACTCGAAATCGTCCACCGGGGCATAGAACACTTGGGTCGACTCCGTAACCCACTCCGGGGCAATGCGCACCGGCGGGGCGGCGACATAATCCAGGCAGTTCAACAGCTCCTGGCAATCCACGTGTTTTTCAGTGAGTCCCGCCCGCAACACATTATCCGAGCTGGCCATCACCTCGACCCCCAACCCGGACAGATAAGCGTGGATCCCGCCGGGGGGTGTGAACAGCACTTCCCCCGGCCGCAACGTCACCGGGTTCAACATCGCTGCCACTACTGCCCCGGCATCCCCCGGATAGGAACGCGCCAAGCCCATCACAGTACGGTCCACCCGCACGGAAGGCGAGGTTCCGGCCTGCAGACGGTCCGTCATCGCCGCCACCGTGGCCTCGACCTGCGCCGCTTGTGGGGTCGTATGCGGAGACAAAAGGCGATCCACCACCGTGCGGATGCCCTCAGGGGCCGTATTATCCCGCAGCATGGACACGATTTGCACCGCCAACTCGGTATCCAAGTCAGCGAAAATCTCAATGATGCGCCGGGGCGCCCGAAACCCTGCCAACGCCTCGAACTTCGTAATCGCATAGATGAGTTCGGGTTTATAGTTGGGATCCTTGTACAGCCGCTGCGGGGAATCGAGCGGAATACCCGCCAGTTCCTCGGCTTTGTAGCGGGCTTCGGCACGTTCCTTGTCCGGATGTACCTGCAGGGACAGCGGGCGTTTCGGGGCGATGAACTTCATCAGATAGGGCAGGCGCGGTCCGAAGCGCTCCACCACCGAAGCCCCCAGCGTGCCCACGGGGTCGGCCGCAATCCAGTCCTCCAAAGTCAAGGGGTCCTCCTCGGGCTGCCCCGGGGCGTCGAGCAGAATCGAGGGCGACAGCTGGTGGGCGCCGAACCACACTTCTGCCAACGTCTGACCGGGCGTACCGATGCCAAAGCGCTCCTGGATAGCCGTATCTGACCCCCAGGTGTAACGTTTCTCAATCCCTCCGATGCGTTCCACGGCGTCTCCCCTTCCGTTTGCTTGGGATTAATTTTAGGGGGTATTTGCCGTTCATTAGTGCTTTCGGGGAGCTTTTGGTTGGTAGGCTTGATTTCATGCGTGGAATTATTTTGGCCGGCGGATCCGGCACTCGTTTGCATCCCATCACTTTGGGTACCTCAAAACAGTTGGTGCCGGTCTATGACAAGCCGATGGTGTACTACCCCTTGACGACCTTGATTCTGGCCGGAATCCGAGACATCCTGGTCATCACCACCCCGCACGATGCCCCATCTTTCCACCGTCTGCTTGGCGACGGCTCCCAGTTCGGGATTCACCTGGAATATCGGGTGCAAGAGGTGCCCAACGGCCTAGCCCAGGCGTTCGTGCTGGGAGCGGACTTCATCGGTTCGGAAGAAGCCGCCCTGGTGCTGGGCGACAACATTTTCTACGGTCCAGGTATGGGCGACCAGTTGCAGCGTTTCAAGGGGATTGATGGTGGTGCGGTGTTTGCCTACCACGTGCACAATCCCAAGGCTTACGGCGTGGTCGAGTTCGACGAAAACTTCCGCGCGATCTCTATTGAAGAAAAACCCGCGCAGCCCAAGTCAAACTATGCCGTGCCGGGTCTGTATTTCTATGACAATGACGTGGTCGGGATTGCCCGAGATTTGAAACCCAGCGCCCGCGGGGAATACGAGATTACGGACGTCAACCGGGTTTACCTCGAAGCCGGGAAACTGCAGGTCGAGGTCCTGCCACGCGGCACGGCCTGGCTGGATACCGGGACTTTTGATTCCCTGGCGGACGCGACCGCTTTCGTGCGAACCGTAGAAAAACGCCAAGACCTGAAAGTGGGCTGCCCCGAAGAAGCCGCTTGGCGCCGGGGATTTTTGAGCGACGCGGAGCTGGCCGAACGCGCCGAGCCGCTGCGCAAATCCGGCTACGGGGACTACCTGCTGGGGCTGCTGGAAGCCTAGCGCCCCCGCGTTGTCAGAAATCGGCTGCACAATCCGCACCCTCACCCGCGAACAGCACTAGCCCCCCGTGTTGTAACAAATCGGGGATTAAATCGGGGTTGGTGGTCTATATAGACCAGCAACCCCGATTTAATCGCGAAATAGCTAAAGCGGCTCTGTCTAGTGGCCCTGCTGGGCGTATTTTGCCTCAGTTGCTTCCTTGGCCGGACGCCACCAATCCTCGTGGGCGGTGTACCACTCGATAGTGTCGCGCAGCCCCTCCTCAAACGAGGTAAACCGCGGAGTCCAGCCAGTTTCCTCACACAGCTTCGTGTTGTCAATCGCGTAGCGCCGATCGTGGCCGGGACGATCCTTGACATGGTCGAAGTCGTCCTCGGGGAATCCCATCATGCGGTTCAGAGTTTGCACAACCTCCAAGTTGTTCTTTTCACCGTTGGCGCCAATCAGGTAGGTTTCGCCCAGGCGGCCTTTCTCAATGATGGCCCACACGGCAGTGTTGTGGTCATGCACATGAATCCAGTCGCGCACATTCAAGCCATCGCCGTACAGACGCGGGCGCACCCCGTCGATGCGGTTTGTAATCATGCGGGGAATGAACTTTTCCACGTGCTGGTAGGGGCCGTAGTTGTTTGAACAGTTGGAAATGGTCGCTTCCACCCCGAAAGAACGCACCCAGGCACGCACCAGCATGTCGGACCCCGCTTTTGAAGCCGAGTAGGGCGAGGAGGGCCAGTAGGGCGTTTCGGGAGTGAACTTGTGGGGGTCGTCTAGCGCCAGGTCACCATAGACTTCGTCGGTCGAGATGTGATGCAGGCGCACGTGGTGGCGTCGGCAGGCTTCGAGGATGTGGAAGGTGCCCACCAAGTTGGAATAAATAAACGGTGACGGATCGACCAGCGAGTTGTCGTTATGGGACTCGGCCGCAAAATGAACCACCAGGTCAGCATCCTTCACAAGGGAGTCCACCAGGTCGCGGTCGGCCAGGTCACCAACCACCAGGTTCACCCGATCCAGCCCCGCAATCGAGTCCGGGTTACCGGCATAGCCCAGCTTATCCAACACCGTCACGGTGGCATCCGGGTAATCCTCCACGGTCGTGTGGACAAAGTTAGCGCCAATGAAACCGGCTCCGCCGGTGACCAAAACGTGCATGAAGTTCCTCCTTTATTTCGACGCTTTCCAGCCTACCTTGGCCAGGGTGGGTTTAATCTGTTTTTTCGACAGTCTCATTATTTCCAGTTGGTTGTGTCACAGCTTCGTCTGTCAAAGCGGCAAGGTTCCCAGTTTCCGGTCCGTCCAGAGCTTTGGGGTTCGACTCGTTTTCAACTGAATTTGCCGCTTCCCGCTGGGGGCGCTCCAACGCTTTGAAAACGTAGCGCATCACGACTTCGTGACTGTGATAGAGCCCTACTGCTAGCACATAGGTCAGAACGCACACGACCGCCAGCATCATCCAACGTTGCAAAGGAACAAAGTCTTTCCAGTCCAAATGAAAATACAATTCCATAATCACCACGTGGTGTACCAGGAAGATGGCGTAGGAATACTTAGATATGAGATTGATGGGCACCTTGACAATGTTGAAGTCCACATAACGTGACACCACTGCCAGAATAATGAAAGCCGCAATCCCCACCCAGGTCAGTGCGATGTCCTCGTCAAAATTCGGAAAAGCCGTGCTCAAACCCAAAACGGCAGCCGCGGGGAACACCAGCAACGGATGGACTTTCCCTTCCCGAAAGAAAGAACCGAAATAGATTCCGAACAACAATTCGGGAAGCCGAAGCGGCAAAATGACCCCGTTAGGAAAACTGTGCGGGGTTGAGCGCAAGAAGTACCAGGTGCCGGCATAGATTGCCAGACCCGCGATGGCAGTAACCACCGGGAAACGTTGCACCGCCCACAGCAGCAGCGGGAACACAATATAGAAAAGGACGATAAAACCTAGGAACCACTCGCCAAGCAAGTACATGGTTTGCACTCCGAAGTTTGCCACCAAGCCGTCTATTGCAAAGAACGTAAACACGAAAGTGCGAGCCGGGGCGGCGTTGAGCGGAACACCGTTATGGATCACAAACAGAGACAAAGTCCCTATCGCCCAAGCCATCCAAAACATGGGATAGATCCCCAGGAAACGCTTTTTATAGAATTTTTTAAAATCCAGAGGCCGTTTATACGTAAAACTCAGTGCCGTCCCGGAAATAATCAGGAACAGGGATACCCCCAGGCTGCCCACATAAACCCCGAACGGTTGGTTGGTAATCAGATAACCACCCGAGGACAGGTAAGGGTTGTTAAAGTGGGTCAGGACGATGACCAGGACACTAAGCGCCCGGATAAAATCCAGGTAAAAGTATCGCTTTTTTGGCTTTGCCCCAGGTTTTGATTCGGGTGGTTCCACGCGTTTTTCGGTCGTTTCGCTCACTGTGTTCACTTACCCCCACCCCGGCGCAAATAGACCCGTTTCAGGGCAGCAACCCAAGATTTCGGTAACCGGGTTTTCGCGAAATGCGCCAAACGCATTTTCAAGGTTTTATGCGAATGCAGGGACTTCAACATCTCCATGGCCGAGCCGCCACCAAAACGCAGCGCTGTCCCGTAAGAGAATTCTTTGGTGTAGTAGCTCAAGTTCGTCAGCTCGATGCGCGCGAAATTATCCGAAAACAGCCACGCGTTGAAATATCCCACGCTTTGCCCAAAATAGCCGTAACCTCGCTCAATATAGTGCAACAGGGTGCCGTCAATAGCATTGGGCTCGGGTGGGAAATCCTCCCACTGCCAGTCTTTGGCGAACAGCGGCGCCAGAGCGGCAGGCCGAAACCAGAACATGGTTCCCAGGGGCGCAATAGGTTCTTTGTGCGGGTCGAGGGGAACCTCGACTCCCATATCCCGAAGCAATTCCTTGGTGCCTTCAAAGTTCGGACCCCAGGCGATGCTGTAGGGCAGGAAATAATCCGCATGGTTCGGGGCGGTGGGAAACATCATGCCCAGCCGGGGCTCCTGAGCAAATTTATTAACCACATTCTCGATGAATTCCCTGGTGGGAAGCAGATTTTCAAAACACTTATAAGCGAAGCCGTCACCGATGGAACCGGGGGTGAGTTGGGTGACTTTCTTATCATGGAAAAAGCACACCAAATCGTAGTTATCAATGATGTCTTTAACCCCCACCAGCAGCGCGGAAACGTCACGGCCGCGATTTTCAATGCGGCGTACCTCAACGTGGTAGGGCATTTCAGCACAGGCCGAGCGGACTTGCGCAGCTTTTTCCTCAGACCCGACAGTGATAATCAAGTCCGCGCCTTCCGGCATCGAACGCAGATATCTCAAGGTTTGATCCAGCAAATCCATGTAGTACACGTGCGCTACCAAAGCAAGTTTTTGCGGGCGGGCATCGGTCTCAATGCGCGGGTTCAGAGCCTGGGTTGGCAGCACATAGGTTAGCTTTAGGTTCTTCACCAAATCCGCCATGTTCATGGAACGCAAAGCATTGTTCCAAATCAGGTTCGTGTCATAGTCCGTGTGGTCACGCAGATATTCGTAGAGTTCCACCGCCGCGTTGCCGACAGACTGGTTCAAAACATCATCGTAGGGATGAAAGAAGGTGCGCCGCTTGAAAATCGGGCAGCGTTTTTCCGCAATCAGAGTTTTGGGGGCAAACAGGATTGGCTGGTTAGTGAAACCTTCCATATCCTCAGTGTTTACATAGACATCGGATTTGAACCCCAATTTCTCAAACCGTTTCGTAAAAGGAATCTCATGTTTCCCGACCGAATCCAAATAGCTTGACATCGGGGGCAGATGATCCCAATAGTCCTGGAATTGAGGAGCACTGACCAAGGAACGGCGATAGACGTGAAAATGCGACTGAAGATGTCGGGGAATGTACCCCTCCGGGGTAGTCCCGAAAGGATCCTCGGGATATTCGTGAAACCACGTCACTCCCCAAAAATCAATGTCGCGCGTCCCCATGGAATCAAACATTTCCCGGAACGGATAAACCGGACCCATAATGGTCGCGTTGAACAGCACCGTTTCGTCAAATTCCACGAGCCGAGACCATCCGTAGGAATCTAACGCAGTTTTATAGGCCCAGGCATCAAGCCCAACGTTTTCCCGCACAATCAGTTTGTCGGCAAATTTTTCCAGGCGCGCCCGCCCAGCAGAATCCAGTTTGCCGTTCACCACCACGCACAGTTCAGCCGTGTTTTTCACCATGTCGGCGAGCATGGTTTCTATATAATCGTCTACCACGCCATCCGCATCAAAGAAGAAAAATATGCCCAGACGTTTCGGATTGGGTGCAAGTGCTGCCACAAAGTCTCCCTTTTTCCCTGTTCCAGGTTCTCTCGCTATCGGACTTTTAAGCCGAAGCCATAATCTGGTTTATCTTCGTCGGGTCGCCCCACACCCCAGGCGAGTCATAAGGTCGGTCGGGGAAGGCTCCGTAGTCCAAAGTGATGTCCAGGTGATTTTCCAAAATGTAGGCCTCGACTCGTTCTGCCAACGACATTGGCTTGCCGCTGCACACGTTGATAATCCCCGTTACAGCCGTTTGCGTTGAAGCCGCCGCGATCTGTTCGCCCAGTTCATCAACCGAAATGAAGTCATAGAGGTTCTTTCCCATGGTGAAAGGGAAATGTTTTTGGCCGTCGCGTGAGGCTTTCAGCAGTTTGGAAAAGATTGAGTTTCCGTGCAGGTCATCACCGGTGATGTAGTAGGCGCGCAACCACAAGACCGTGGCATCATGTTGTTTAGCGCTCATGAAGGTGAACTGACGCAACGCGTTCTTTGCGATACCGTAGTTCGATTCCGGGTTGCACGCACAGTTTTCGTCAATAGCGCCCTCCCAATAGCCAACTTCGTGCATAGTTCCCATGGTGGCAAACGTTTTCAACCCGCCTTTAAACAGGTTCTCGGTGAAATGCATATGGGCAGCCAAATCATCAATATGAGCCGGAGAGTTATGCTTGAAACCATCGCGCCACGCCATATGCAACACGACTTCGGGACGTTCCAACTCATCATAGATAGTTTCGCTGCCGGAAAAAATATCGACATCCAGAATCTTGGCTCGCGGGTCGATACCGTCGGTGCGCCGATCGACCACGGAGACCTGGTGGCCTTGGTCAAGCAGTGACGAAACAACGTGGCGACCAATGTATCCGCCCGCCCCGGTAACCAAAATTTTCTTACGCATAATGTTGATAATACCAGCCTCTCAGTTAGGGAAAACTTACCTTAAGATTTGTCTCGCTGCCAGGTCTGATCGACCCAGGTCGTCAGTTTCTGCAGGCCTTGTTCCAGACCAATTTGAGCCTGGAATCCCAAGGCTTCAGCTGCCCCCGAGGGATCCGCCCAGGCGTGGCGCACGTCACCATGACGCCACTGACCGGTCACCTCAGGCTCAGGGGCACCATAAATGCGCGCGATTATCCGCGCGGCCTCAGCGATGGTCGTGTACACTCCCGAACCAATATCGACCGGGAAACGGGGTGGGGTTTTCGTTTCCAAAGCCAACAGGCAGGCTCGAGCCACATCGTCAATAATCACGAAGTCTCGACGTACCTGACCGTCTTCGTAAAGAGGAATAACCCGGCCTTCCCGAGCCAGTCGAGAGAAAATCGACATGATGCCGGTGTAGGGGTTACCGGGAGTTTGACCGGGACCATAAACGTTTTGCAGACGCAAAATCACGATTTCACATCCAAAAGCATCCCCCCACAGAGTCAGCAGGTCTTCTTGGGCGCACTTGGTGATTCCGTAAACTGATTCAGGATGAACCGTAATGCGGCGCGCATCCTGTGCGACCGGCTGGGCACCAGGAAAATCCCACTGCCCCGACCCCAGCATCGCCGCGGTTCTCATTCCGGGGTAAAACAGTTCCCCAGCCTGCGGGCCTTCCTCTCGAAGCCACGCACCCTCACCGTAGACCGCTCTGGAGGAACACAAGAGAATCCGGCGCGGGATGGCCTGGTGGGACTGGAGTTGATCCAACATAAGGGAGGTTCCCACCACGTTCACCATCGTGTGACGGGTGGATTCCCGTAGGGACTGGCCGGTACCGGTTTCCGCCGCCAGGTGCACCACAACTTCGGGTTTTCCCTGTGAAAGCGCGGTTTCCCACGTATCAGCTGCAGTCACATCGCCGATTAGCAGCTCGACACGGGAATCGAAACCAGCCGCGGGCTGGCCCTCCGGGTGAACTTGAGCCAGAAGGTTGTCGATGGCGATGACCTTGTCGAAACGCTCCACCAGCGACGTAGATAGAGCCGACCCGATAAATCCAGCTCCTCCAGTCACCCAAGCAATTCTTGGCTCCGTCATTGTTACTCCGTATTCCCCCAAAACCTTTGTTGCGATACTGTGACTATCTTATCCGTTACCGCAGAGGCGAAAAAACGACAGTTTAACCCACCTGCCAGTATCGGGGAAATCGGCGCCACAAGTAATGGGAGGATTTTCCAAGGAATACGGTAGGATATGGAAAGCTCAAGAAACGTGGAGGAAGATTGCCAGCCGTTGCCATCGTGACCCGGACTCACAACCGGGAACTGCTTTTGAAACGAGCCATTGCTAGTGTCGGCGCCCAGACTTTCACAGATTATGTCCACATTATTGTCAATGACCGCGGCGACCCAGGCGCAATTCAGACCCTCCTAGAGACCGTTCCCGCCCAGCAGCGTGAACGCAGCGAAGTTATTACCTTGGGTCCCGGGGACGTAACCGGGCGCGAAGGCGTGGTTAATCCCGGGTTTGCCCGCGCGCAACAGCTGCAGGCCACTTACACGGTCGTTTTGGACGATGATGATTCCTGGCAGCCAGAGTTCCTGGAAACAACCGTGGGTGAACTGCAACAGCACCCCGCAGCGGTCGCGGCAGCCACCCAAAGCAACGTGATTTATGAGACTGTTGATGTGGAAAATCACACCGTTACCGAAGTCTCACGAGAACTGTTGGCCGCGGACAAAACTGCGCTGAACTTGGAAGATACTCTGATTGAAAACTTTGTACCCCCGGTAGCTTTGCTGTTTCGCACCGAAACACTCCAAACTCTGCAGGGATGGGATTCCACTCTGCCGGTTTTGGCGGACTGGGATTTTACCCTTCGGCTGCTGCTGCTCGGCGAAGTGCGCTACTTAGCACAACCCCTGGCAAACTGGCATCACCGCCAAAACCTGAGCGGAGATTTAGGCAACTCAATTGTGGTGGCCGCTCGTGAACACCATGATTTTCACGCCATTATTCGCAATAGCTACCTCCGCCAAGCGAACCGAGCCAATCCAGCAACATTGGGATTGGCTCTGCTGATGGCTCACTATCAAGATGAGCTGCGGCGTGAGCAACGTGAGATTGAGGCCGCTCAGGCACAGCACCTCGAAACGGTGAAAGACGCCCAAATTCAGTTATTGGAAAGCCAAATGGCACAATATCGAGGTTTACAGGCGGAAACCAACCAAATTCTGTCCGATCAGATTAACGAAGCAACCGAGCTGTTGAAAGCCCTGCATCAGCGCCTCGACAACCGTAGTATCAAGACCTGGATTGCCCGACTGTTTGGCCATCATCGCGGCTCTGCCCACCCCTCTGCGGAGCCAAACGCGCAAGCCGGCTCTTCCGACAAAGACAAAGCATAGCTAATGAAGAAACAACCCGATTCCGAAACCGGAGAGAACCCGAATTCCTGGAAGCACACCGTGGCTCTAACCATGGTGTTAGCCAAACGTGTCGTCAGCTCGGAATATAAAGGCACCCTGTTGGGTCGACTGTGGTCGCTGATTAACCCGTTGGCCACCATCGCGGTTTTCGCCGTGATTTTCGGGCTGGTTTTCCGCGGCGGAGTCGAACCGGGACGCAATTCCGGGATTGATTCCTTCGCTCTGTGGATCGGCATCGGAGTTTTGTGTTGGGGATACCTGGTGGGCGTAGTGAACGACGGCATGGGGGCTTTGGTCGGTAACTCAGGATTGCTGACCAAAGTGTATTTTCCGCGTTACGTGCTGGTACTTTCCGCAGCCCTGGCTCGCACTTTCGATTTTCTCTTTGAACTGAGTGTGTTGGTGATTATCACCGCCCTGATAGGGGGGCCACAAGTCTTGATGTACCTCCCCTTGCTGCTGCTGATCGTAGTGATTACCGGGCTTTTCAGCTTTGGTTTGGCCCTGTTTTTGGCTATCGCCACCGTTTACTTTCGGGACATCGTTCATCTGTGGAGCATCCTCGCACAAGTGTGGATGTATGCTTCCGGAGTCGTGTTCCCGCTCACGATGTTGGTGGCCGCCCAGGAGCATCTGTTTGAGATGGGTTGGGGCTGGCAGGGTAAACCCTTGCCTTTGGACGTGGTGTTCCGTCTCAACCCCGCCGAGCTTATCTTGGAAGCCTTCCGCTCGGTTCTCTACGACTACGCTTTGCCCGGACCGGAAGTGTGGGGAGGCATCCTGGCCTGGACTGCTTTTAATCTCCTGATAGGGATACTGGTTTACCGTCGTTTCTCACCGAGAATCGTGGAGGAACTCTAATGTCACAACGCGACAGTTTTTCTCACGCAACAGTCTCTACGGGCGATTCCCCACGTCCTCCCGCCATCACGGTCGAACACTTGTCCAAGACTTTTCGGATTTACCACGAGCATGAACAATCCTTGAAACGTCGCCTCTTGAAAGGCAAGAAAGAACGCTATGAACTGTTCCATGCCCTGGATGACATCAATTTAGAGATCCCCGAAGGGAAAACTTTCGGCCTGTTAGGTCAAAACGGTTCGGGTAAATCTACTCTGCTGAAATGCATCGCCCGGATTTTGAGCCCTGACTCCGGCACGGTTACCACCCGCGGCCGTGTCGCTGCCATGCTGGAAGTTGGTTCCGGTTTTCACCCCGATTTGACCGGACGGGAAAATATTTTCCTCAACGGATCCATCTTGGGCATGTCCAAAGCCGAGATTGAACGCAAACTGGACGCGATTGTGGAATTTTCCGGGGTGGAAAAGTTTATTGATCAACCGGTGAAAAGCTATTCTTCCGGAATGTATGTGCGCCTAGGATTTTCCGTAGCCATCCATGTGGAGCCTGAAATCTTGCTGGTGGATGAAATCCTGGCGGTCGGCGACTTGGAGTTCCAAGAAAAATGTATGGCAAAGTTTGCCCAGTTCCGTTCCGAAGGCCGCACCGTGGTTGTGGTCAGCCACGGTCTGGAACAAATGCGGACTTTCTGCGATGAGGCGGCTTGGCTGGATCACGGGAAACTGGTGGCTGTTGGGGGAGCCTCAGAGATTGTCGACCGCTATTCCAATATGGCCCACGGTGCGAGACGGGTCGAGCAGGGAGGCGGAACCCGGTTCGGCAGCGGTCAGGTCGAAGTCACCAAGATGGAATGGTTGGGGCCAGAGGGGGCAAAAAAGGTTCACACCGGTGACCCAGTGACTATCCGACTGACCTATGAAGCCAAAGAACGCATCGAGAAACCCATTTTTGGCGTATCGGTGGACACTCGCGAAGGCTTCTGGGTGTGGGGATACCATGCCCTGGACGCCGGATACGTACCGGAATACATCGACCCAGGCAGCGGGACTATTGAAGTCAAGATTCCTCGGCTGCCGCTGCGTCCGGGAACTTATTTCCTCTCTTGCTCTATTCAAAACATTGATTCGTCGGTCATGTACGATGCCTGGCAGAAAGGTTTGGCCTTCGATGTCTTGCCTTGGGCAGGAATGGAATCTGCCGGGGTAGTCACCTTTAACTCGACTTTCACCAACCTGACCCCCCCGGTTCCGATGGTGGAATTACCCGCCCGAGACGCAGCCTATTGGGAAGCGTTAACCGATCCGGATATGTTCAACGCAGATGATGCCGGTCAGGCCTGAGAGCTGGCATAATAGCGCAAAAATGACAATCCCTAATTCTCGTGTACGGGGCATGCCTATAATGAATAGTAGAGCATTTGGATTTAGCGATTGAAGGATCTCCATGATTTCTACCCAGAAACGGTTTTATTTACGCGTCATCGCAGGATTATTTGCGTTTGCCATGGCTTTGACTGGGGTGACTGCCTGGCAGGCTCCCCTGGCTCACGCCTCCACTACCAGCTACTGGACTGCAGCCAGTAACGGTTGGAGTGCCCGCATCCAAGACCACAATGCGCAAGTGAACCTAGCAGGAAAATCTCAGGACGGGCTGTGGAGTGGGGCACAAGCCACCACTGCCTACCAGATGTCCCGCCGTGGCACCCTGAATCTGCAGCTGGTAGGGAATAATGGGCAAAACTGCCAGCCAGGTATGTGTACGTACGGCACCGGAGATCATAAGGCAGTGCTCCAGATGATGTTTGACGGGGCAAATTGGTACGAAATTGGAATTTTGAGTGAAGGCTACGTAACCTACGGGCCGCAAATCATCGTGCGCGGTATGAACCGGGGACAAATGTTCCAAGGTATCTATCCCCTGGTTGACTATAATCAGCAACTCAACAACGCCTCCATTATTCAAAAGATGCAAAATGGCACAGCGGTGGACATAGACCAACAGCATTACGTTCGGGACTACCGTCACATCATCAAAGCTCAGTGGAGTTCTAAGTCAATCCTGTTTATCGTGGACAATACCCGCCGCTATGGACCCTACTATTTCAGCGGTTCTATGAATGGCCCGGCCGCAACCATGATGGCTGCCGGCAAGAATCCTGGCGACAGCGCCAATGTGACCTTCACTAACATCAACTTTTCCGGCATCAATAAAGGCACCCAGGTGTTTATCCCCGAAGGTAAGCCCTATGCTTCCATCAGCGCAAACCTGATGAATAACGGTGCCGGGCGAGGCTTCAATGCCTACATTCGACTGCACGATGAGTACGGGTCGGCGGCAGCAGCTGGGATACAAACCGACCGCGGAGCTCCGGAAACTGGTGGAAATCCCTGGATTTTCTTGGGTCGGATGGAGGACGGCATTTTCGACTATGACTATGTGAAGCCCTCCGACTGGTCCTGGCATAACTTCCGAATTGAATGGTGGGCTAACTCTGGTTGGGCAGTAGTGTGGTATGACGGTCGTCCCATAGCGAATCTGAAAGTCAACTTCCGTGGTCGGCTCTATGCCTCGGTGGAAGGCGATGGCGCTAATAACGGCGACTACGTTCATGCCTTCTTTAGTAACGTGGAAACTCAGGCAGGCAATGCCTCGGTGGGCGATTGCGGATTCTACCCGGAATGGACTCCCACTGAAACCTATGGTTTGCACGCAAAACGTACCGCTAATCGCGACTTTGAAGTTGAGGGTATCGTAGGAGGAGTACCGGCCGGCAGAGACTGGGATACGACTTTGATTGCCGGTTCAATGATTACTTGGCAGTTCCTTCCCGAAAACGGACAGGGCAACAACGGGGGCTGTATGACCAATTCTTGGTCTACCGATCCAGCTCATCGGATATAGTCCTGATACCGATTTGTTTCAATAGGAGCCCCGGCTCAAGCTGGGGCTCCTACTCTTTTAATCCGTTTCGCTGAGCCCTGCTTTGCTCTCTAGTTTGGGGGCAGTTTGCCCTAAGTACACTCAAGCGCTGCGCGTAACGTTGCGGGCAGAGGCGTTAATTTCCGCAGGCCTCGATTTTATACACCGTGGCTTCGCCGAGCTGCGCGACCGGGGTGAAACCTCTGGTCACTTCCACGTTGTGCAGGCCCGGATAGGTAAAGTCGCGGTCGGAAACTCCGGTAGCATCGGCGTAGTAGTGGGTGATTCGTTCTTGCCGGATAATGGCGCAGACCTTGGGGTTCGTACCGATTTCACGGAAGTGGTCGGCCAAGTACTTGCGGTTTTCGTCAAAGGCCGACCCGGACAGCTGCAGGTAATAGGTCGGGATGCCCGTGGTGGCGTACAGGAGGCCTTCCCCAGCGGAGGGGTCGCCGATGACCAGGGAGTTTCGCGGCAGCCGGAGGCTAGACATGGCTGCGAATTCTTCGCTCGACACCCACGGGGCATGGAACTGGGAACCGGGCACAAAGGCGATGGTGGCCAGCGTCACGCGGTCGGGATAGCATCGTGGCACCACCGGAGCGGCCACCAGCCCGGTGAGCAGAACCACGGCGAGGGAGGCGACCCCGACACGCGCCGCGGAACCTCGTGACGGCAAAACTCGTGACGTCACCGCGCGGGACAGAAACACCGCGAGTTCCCCTACCGCTCCCGCCGCAAAAACTGGCAGGAACACGGCAATCCCGGACCCGATACGGTCATAAGCCCCGTACCACAGGCCGGTGAGGATGCTGAGCGGCCCCAGCGGCACTTTTGTGGCCGCCACCAGGACCAATATCCCGGCAATAATCGTGACCATACGCAGGTCACGACGTTTTGCGGTGTACCAAGCCAGGCCCAACAGGCTGAACAAACCCAAGGGAAGCGGCAGCCACCAGGGGTTTTGGTAGATTTGGCTCAGGCCGAGCATGGCCGCCAGCGCCCGCAAGATTTCCAGGTTGTCCCCAGCCTGGGTGGCACGCGCCCCGATTCCCAGCCGAGTCAGGCCGAAGGGCACCACCAGCCCTCCCGCCAGGGCCGCTAAGACTACCCCCAACCACCACCATGGCTTGAGCTGGCGTTTCACGACCGCATTCAGCAGGCAGGCGAATACGGCCAGACAGAGGAAACCGAAAATAGAGGGGTGGGCGTGGATGGCGGCGAAAACCACCAAAGCGCCCAGTACGGTCTTGGGAAAAAACCGTCCCCAGAGCCGGGAAAAGGTGACGTCCGGGGTCACGCCCGCATGCCAGCTCACTAAAGTATCCGCCGACCTGAGGATGACCCACAGAGCCAGAGGCCACCACATGACCCCCAAGACGTAAGGATAAAGGGATTGCAAAACCCCCAGATAGTAAGGAAAGACCAGGGGCCAGAGGCTCAGCAGGACCGCCAGGGGAACGCCGGGGTGACGCTGACCAAAGGCATATTGGGCCAGCAGGGCGACTCCGAGCGGCCACACGGTGAGGGTGAGGGTCATCAGCAGGGCGTTGGACAGGAGCGTGGGTGTGGCGTAGGGGACGAATAGGCCCAATAGCGCTGCCCACTGGGCCGGATAGTACACACCCTGGCGGCCGGGATACAGCGAGTCCAGAGCCCCTGTCCAGGCGGCGCTGCCGTCATCGGCCACCACCCGCACCGAGGAGTAGTGGAACATCGCGTCGAAAGATTGGGAGGGGGACGCCGGTATCGGCAGGGTTTGCACAAACGGTAGCAGCTGGATGATCCCGGCCGCCACCAAGGCCAGGAACAGCGAAATCACGAACCAGACCCGCGGCACAGAGACTTCGGGGGCTACCGGATGCGCCGGTATCTCTGCAGTCACGGTGTGGCCTCCCCGCGGCTGGTGTCTCAGGGAATACACCCGTTGGGAGCAGACTGCAGCGACCAGAAACACCAGGAAAGGCCCGACCACCTGCAAGTTCCACGGAATGTGCAGCCAGGCCAAGACCTGACCGAAAACGGCCAGGACTCCGGCGGTAATCGGGGCGCCCAGAGCGAGAGCGGGCAAAAGCCGGAAACGCGCGGCCACGGCCAGCACAAAACCGGGAAGAATCAGGAAAACCGCCAGAACGGCTATACACAGCAGGAACGCGGTCATCGCGCCGGTCCCGATTGTGGCGCAGGAGACTCACCTGACACGGAGGGCGCGGCGGTCATCGGGGCGGGCATTCGGCCCCAGCCGGCACGCAGCGCCCGCAGGATTGTCGCGGCGCGCTGGGCCAGGTCATGGGTCAGCCGCGGGGCAAACACCAGGTTGAAGGCCACGAATTTGACCAGCCACACCGCGTATCCCAGCCGCCAAGTCACAGGTATCGGGGCGATGCCACGAATCAGCCAGCAAGTGTTGCGCACCAGGTAGAACACCCGGAACGGCGAGTGAACATGTACGACTTGGGCGCGACCCGGGATTTTCACGACATCGTCGCCGAGCTGGTGGTCAATAGTCGCCCCGGTCACCAGAACGGTACCGCGGCCGGCCGCGTTGGCTCGGGCGGACCATTCCAAATCCACGTGGTCAATGAACATGTCCGCGTTCATTGGTCCCACGGCTTGCCAGGTTTCCACTGGGACGTACAGCCCGGAGGCAATGAGGAAAGCCGCGGGCAGTAGGCCCCCGCCAGAGAGATCCGCGGACGCCTCGCGCAAGGCCTCGTCCGGGTAGCGGCGCGGCCCGAAGCGGGTGAAGCGGTAGGCCAGTACGTCTCGTTTGCTCGCATCGGTTTCGCGTTGGTCAAAAGCCAGGCCGCCCAGCGCCCCGATGTTGCCAACCACACGCCCGTAAGCCTCTTCGATTTGTGCCACGTAGTCGCTGGCAAACACCGAGTCGTGGTCAAAGAACAACAGCGCGGTCGCACCGTGACGGATAGCATGGCGGGCGCCGAGGTTTTGGGCCGCCGCTATGCCGAGATTGCGCCCGAGTTCCAACACCACTACCCCGCGTTTGGTCCAAGACTGCCAGTATTCGTGCAGTTCCACAGAGGGTTTCGGGGTGTTGTCGACTATCAACACCTGTTGAACCTGGGTTTGCAGCGAGGCGATGACCGCATCGAGCCGAGCCATATCGGGGGCATACGCCACCCCGATTGCCCACACCTGTTTTTGTGCTGTATCTACCATCCCTGACAGTTTAACGCATCACAACAAACGACATTGAGTAGCGGACACAAAGCCGGTCAACCAGGAAACAAAACATGACCCCCCTCAGGCGCAGCGGCACAAAACGCCACCACAATAACGGTTCCCTTGTGACAGCAAACAAACAACAAACTAAGCGGGAACGAACCAGTTAGAATGAAAACCGACTCGACCCCCACTCCTGCAAACGTTGACGGTCTATTTTTGAGAGGTGTTTGCCATGAAAAAGCTAAGTGGCTCCGTCTTGGCGCTATTGTGCCTTTTAGCGCTGGGTTCCTGCGCGAATCAGTCCGAACACTCCACTGCCAGCAAGACACCGGGACAGTCCGCCGCCACACCTACCACCACTGCACCTGACATCGCTACCCCGCCACCCGTAATCCCCACTCCTACCGAATCGGGAAATTGGAAAGCGAACCTGCCCACCGACGACTATGGCGAATATCTGCTCTCTAGGGTTTCAGCAGACAGAGTTATTGACGAGGAGGACGTTGACGGTACAGACTGGGTTTGGAACCACCTGGCTCAATATGACGGTAAGCACAAAATACTGGCCGCCGCCTACGTAACCGGATTCGACCCCGACAAAAAACCCGAGGTCAAACTGTATGAGGGTTCCCTCACGACTTTAGGAAAAGACCTGGCCAAAGCCGATGAACCACAGGTTCTCGCCCCCGGGGAAGGTTGCCTACTGTACTACGAGGGACACCCACAAGTGTGGATTCTCACCGATGACGGGTCAATCTATCAAGTGCGCTGGCCTCGGGATCGCTGCGAGCACAACATGGAAATGGATACCAAGTATCCCTTCATCTCCTCAAAAATACTCGGATAGGGTTAGCGACCCAAAGACGCCACGTAATCCAAGGTCGCCTGATAGTCCGGCAGCAAGCCCTGTTCACGAGCCTCGGCCAGGCTCGGCGCGGCCGTGTCCTTTTCCGAAAGAATGACTTGCAGCGGCCTGCCGGCCAAGTCACGATCCGGCCACTTTAGCGCCACTTCTGGGTCGACCGGGGAAACCCCGTGTTCGCGTCCCGGATTGTAGCCCGCGGAGCACAGGTAAACCACGGTGGAGTTGTCCTCCAGCGCTACAAAACAATGCCCCAAGCCCTCCGACAGGTAGATGGCCCGGCGATGTTCGCCCTCCAGCAACACCGAATCCCACTGGCCAAAGGTGGGGGACCCCACGCGAATATCGACCGCGAAATCCAACACGGCACCACTCGGACACATCACGTACTTAGCCTGGCTGGGCGGCACTTCCGCGAAATGAATCCCGCGCACCACCCCGGCTTTTGAAATGGAGCAGTTCGCCTGGACCAGGCCCAGCGGATGACCCACTACCCCGGCAAACTCGTCCATCTTGTACATTTCCATGAACGCCCCGCGTTCATCGGGGAACTGTTTGGGGGTAATCTCCCAAGCGCCGGCAATTTTTAGTTCGCGGTATTCCATCGTGTCTTCTTTCCCTAGTCCGTAGCTGTTTCAGCCATCAATAGTTTAGTGGGTTTTTTTCATATGCAGAGCGACCCCGGCCGGTCAGCTGGCAAACCCGCTGGCCGCCATGGTTTCGGCGTAGACCTCGTCGTATTCCGCGGCAATGGCGGACGGCGAGTAGCGATCCCCCACCGTTTCGGCGACTTCGCGGGGCTCCATCGCGGCGGTAGCGGCCTGCAGTTCCTGACACGCCTGAGCCCAAAACTTCGAGTTCTTTTCCGTCACGATGCGCACGACCCGCTCGGTATCGGCGCCAATCCACTGCAAATCGCGGGCACCTTCACCCAGCACCAGGGGACGTCCCGCCAGCAGAGCCTGGAGGGCCGGCACGTAAAAGTTTTCCTCCTTGGTGGGACCGATGAACAAATCCGCAGCATTGAGGGCTTCCATCACTCCGACCTCGTTGGTGGAGACAAAACGCACGTATTCCTCCAGCTTCAGGTCTTTAATCTTTTCCTGACTCCGAATCTTCGCGACCCCTTCACCGACCCAGGTTAGGGTGGCGTCCACCCCGGCAGCGCGCAGCGTTTTCACCGTGCGAATCGCTACTTCCGGCTGATGCTTCGCGTTGACTGCACCGACCGAAACTAAGCGGAGCTGACCCGCCTCGCGCGGGCGAGGGGCGAACTCACTGTCAGCGGGAACCGCGCTTTGCGTTCCCTCTAGCTGCGGCACCGCAGGGTACAGCGGGGAAGGCACTATGTAGGGCACGGCGGCGGTATAGGACGAGAAACGCCGGGAGGCAATGTCCTCGAGCATTTTCACCGCCGGGGCGGTGAGGCCGTCGGGACGCAGCAGGATTTCCTCTACCGGCAAGACTTCCTGCGGCCAGTCCATCGGGCTGGTCAGCTGCCACGGCTCGGTGTGCACCCAAGCACAAGCCAGCTGTTCATCCTCGCGTTCCGGCAGCCCAAACGGAATTAGGGAGCGTTGATTCATCGTGTGAATAATGTCAAAACCGGGAGCTAGGGCGTACACAATCTGAGCGGCACGTTCGAAATCCTCCGGAGCGCGCATCGCATTGGGAAAACCCCGCACATCCACGTTGGCGTCCACATAGTGGTTTTCCTCACTACCAGCCGCTTCGGAACGCAAATGCACCACCGTCACCTCGTGATTCATCCCGATAGCCTGGGCATTCATGCGCACGAACACCCCGGTATTGGGAGATTCAATCGTGGGATATTCAGTAGTAACAACGGCAACCTTCATAGTGTCCATTATGTCTCAATAGTGCGGTTGGGTTGCCGGTTCTGGTCTACTGACTGGTATTGACTGCACAAGGGCGGTGCGAAGCCTATCAGCGCACGTGTCCGGGGCAGGTGTCGTAGTTGACGCGGTACAGGCGCTGTCCGGTGAACTCATAGTCCCCCGTAGCCACCACGTTTTCCGCGATTTTTTGAAGCATAGGTTGGGGCGGACGAAACTTTACATTCGGTTCTTTCCACATCCAGATGTAGGTGCCGTAACGAGAGCCGGCGGCGAGAGTGTCGTTATCCGAGTAATAGTGCGTGACCCCTTGTGCTTTTAGATAGTCACAAGTTTCGGGGGAAATCTGTCCGTCGTAGAGGTCTTTTGTGACTTCCAGGGCCTGCCCGGTGGGGTAGTTCATGGCGGGACGCACCACATGGACTCCGCCCAAAATCCACCAAAACGGGGTGCCAATCTGCGGAGCGCCCCAGATGACGGCGTTGCGCGGCAAAGTCGGGGCCACCCGCTCGATGAACGCCTGTTCGGAGGCAGTGACCATCGTGCCCCGGACGATAACCGCCGGATCGTAGGAACCGTCGATAACCGCGACGCGTCCCCCCAAGGTACCTCCGCACCCGCCGACCAGCACCACCGCAGCTAGTGCCCAGGAAAACTGCCGATAGGCCCGCGGGCGCGCCGCCCAGCGGGGATGGGCGGCGAAGCGTTCCAGGCCGCGCGACAGGGCTAGTGACCCTAGAGGATAGGCACACATCAACACCAGCGGGGCAATCCGACCGGACTGCAGATACCACGGTGCCGTGAGGAAGTAACCCGGCCACACCGGCCCGGCCGCCAGCAGGAAAAACACCGCGCTCATGACCAGCCCGCCGACCAGCCACAACAGTCGGCGCTGGCGTACCAACCACACGCTAGCCACCATCGCTGCCACGGTATAAATCGCGCCACCCAGCCCGAAACCCATAAAGAACGGGCCTTTCGGGTAATCCACCAACAGCCGCCAGGTCATGTCCCAAGTGTGGTTGTACGGGTTGGCGAATTTAGACATGGAGACCAGGCGCGGCACCATCACCAGCCAAAATCCGACCCCCAACACCGCCACAACCATCAGCGGTACGAACAGTTTCACCCCTTGTGACGCATTCCAACCCCGCCACCAGCGCCATCCCAGCACCAGCACCGGCAGGGACATTAGAAGCACCAGGTTGAACACCGACGCCGGATGGGTGCAGCCCAGACCGGCCAGTCCCACCAGCCAACCCAGGCTCACCCACGGGGTGAGCTGGGAGGACAGCAGGCTGTGGCGGAGGTTTCCGCGGACTTTTTGCCCGAAGCGCCATGCCACGCGACCGGGAGACGGCACGTCACCGGGTATTTCCAGGGACGTCCCGGCAGTCTCGTGGCGAGGATACTTCACCGGGGCGGGGCGCAGTCGATAGATGGCGACGGCGAAAATCACCATGCCGGGGGTCGCTAGGAGCGAGAAGGTGTAGGGCGGGGTGGCCAAGTTCGCCACGTAGTTGGCGGTGAAAGTGGAGCTGGTGGCCGCGCCCAAGGCGGTCAAAGCCGCGATGGTGCGGCTCGCGTCACCCGCGCCTTTCCACGCAGTCAGGGCCAACAGGGCGAACAGCCCCAGCAGGGCGGGCCACAGCACCAGAACGGCCGTCATAGCTCCCGCGTAAGACTGCAACGGAGAGCCGGGCAGCAGTGCCACCAAGTTGTGAAAGATATTGGGATAATAGGCTCCGACCCCTTCGTTCATGGGAGCCAACGTGACCCAGGGGCTGGCGGAAGCGAACTCGCGCGTGTAACGAATCCCGGACAGATGAAACACCACGTCCCAGGTTTGGGGCACCCGCGTCGCCAAACGGGTCGCCACCAGGTAGGGCAACGCCGACAGCACCGCGCAGCCGGTGAAAACTGCCCACAACCCCCCAGAAACGCCGGTTGAGGGAACCCGGGGCCACACCGCTCGTGACCCCGAACGCAGGGTCCACAGCCGACCCACCACGAAAGGCAGAGAGATGAGCACCAGCAACGGCAACGCCAGCCACGCCCGCCACGGCAGGTGTAGCCCGATGGCAATCCAAGTCGCTCCGGCCCACACTCCCAAGCTCACTGCCGGAGCCGCCACGACGCGCAAAGCCCCGTGAATCCCCAGACCCCACAGCACCGTCAGCCCCGGCACCAGCAGGTAGACCAGGGCTACCAGCGTCGCGCCGGCCAGTATAAAAACGTTAGTCACCGTGGATGGTTCCTTTCGAGCCGGCGGTCGGTGGGTTTTGCAGGAAAGCATCGAGAATTTCGTCAATGACTTTTGACTGGGATTCAAAAGACAATGGGTCAGCGGCGGTGGCGGCAGCTTGTTTGTAGCTGGTGATTGCTTGGGGGGTCAGACTTTGCAGGGCAGCCACAATGCTGGGCACACTGAAATCCTCAGAAACCACCCCGAGCCCGTAATCATTGACCACGTTGACCATTTCGACCGTTGGCCCGATTGCTACCGCCAGCCGGGCTTGGACAAAGTCGAAAAGTTTATTCGGTAAGGTCAAGCGGGCGTTCGTATGCGTGGGGGGAATCCAAAAAACGCCTACGTCATATGCGTTGAGGGTGGCCGGCAGTTCAAAGGGTTTCACCGGATCGTGGAAGCGAATCCGCGGGTTTCCCCCTGCGACTTCGCGAAGTTTTGCCAGGTAAGCGCCCCCGTCCCCAGCGGGAACCAGGTACAAATCTAGGGTGAAAAGCGAACCGGCTTGAATGGTGGCCTCAATCATGGCTTCGATGTTGCGCCCGAATACCGCCCCGCCGGAATGCACCAAGCGGATGATGCCGTCAGGGGCTACGGACGTGGGCTGCAAATCTGCGTAAGGTGCTGCGTTCATCAACAGGCGGGGTCGGACTCCGTACTGACTCTCATAAAGTTTGGCGATTTCTGTTCCGACCGTGGTGGCAGCAGCGGTGTGGGGCAAATATTTCCGGCAAATGTGCTCCATCAGGGGTTTGACCAAGATTCGCCACGAGGCAATATGGGTGCGTTCCCCCGGAGCCCATTCGTGGAGGTCAGACCACACTGGAGCCTGATTGCGCCGGGCGATTGTGAAAGCTAGGGGCAGGGCTCTAGCGTCGTTGGCGACGATGGCGTCAAAAGTCCGGTCCGCTAAAGCCCGCAACGCGTACCGGTTCCCCGGCGCCGCCAGTTCCGCTTGGTTGTGCAGGTGCAGAGCCAGTTGCATGACTCCCAAGGGGGTTTGCGGCAAAGATTTCGCCGAGTCGGGCACTTGGATATGTTCGCTCACATAGTCTGGCTTTGGCCCGTAGCCCAAGCTGGTGACGTGACCATGTTTGGCAACCACGCTAATCTCGCGCAGCACTCGCGCGTCACCTTCAATGTTTGAGAAAGAAATCACCAGGATTCTGGGGTCATTGGGCATGGTCACATCATACCGCCCGAAGGAAAAAACAGCGCTGGTATTATCGTTTCAACAAGAGGAGTCAACGTGAGCAAATCCAGTGAGGATTATCTGCGGGTCTTACACCTGGGCGACCCGGCGCATACCGCCACCCTGTTGGTTCACGCCGCGAACGAAACCGGACGGGATTGGAGGGTACTGCCCCTGGCGCAAAGCCCGCAGGTAGCTAACCCGGTCGTGCGAACGGTGGGGCGAGCCTGGCGTGGAGCCTGCTGGGAGGCGCGTCTCCTGGTGGCTCAGAAGGCTCGTCCTCGCATACATTTACACTCGGCAATGGCACTGCCCCACGTGAGTTGGGCTTTGGGGGATTACGTGTTGCATTTGCACGGCACGGATATTCGCACCCGCCGCTACGAACCAGCTTTTACCAATCGGGTTCATGAAGCGGTAGAGCACGCCCACCAAGTGTTTTATTCCACACCTGACCTGCGTGAACATCTCACGGATTGGCGGCCGGAAGCGCGGCTGATTCCGGTGCCGGTGGACTTGGATTGCCCGGTAACAACAAATCCCTATCGGCGAAAAGCGCCCTCCACCGGTTCCTATGTTTTTTTTGTTTCTCGGTGGGAAGCTGTGAAGGGTGGAAACACGCAGGTAGAGGCTGCAAGGTGCCTGCGCGCACGACTACCCCAGTCAGTCGCGCTGGTCGGTTTGCAATGGGGTGATTTACAGCTGATGGATATGGCTCGTGAGGCCGGAGTCTGTCTGATTCCAAAACTGCCGGGAGCGCAATACCGCCAGGTTATTCGGGACGCGGCGGCGTGTGTCGGGCAAACCGCCGGGATTCTCAGCGCCTCTGAACTGGAAGCGCTGGCTGAGGACGTGCCGCTCATAGCGCCGCTGAATCCGTCTTGGTATGACGCCTCACACCCTTCTCTGGTTGACGTTCCTGTTCTGGGCGGAACCGCCCTGGATCCCATGGACAGCGAAACCATCGCAAAACTTACGCTGGCGGCGCTAGAGATTCCTGTCTCGCAGCGCCCACCGACCCGCGACTGGGTGCAGCGCTTTCATTCTCCCGCCGCTGCCCTCACCGGAGTTTTGGAAGGCTACCGCACCGCAGGGTGGTAGCGCGTTCTAGGCGTCAGTCGCCAGTTTCGCGTTGGCAAAAGCCGCGGTCGCGTCACTGTCTGCGCTGGCGCCGCCGCCGACTCGCAGGTAGCGCGCGGCGGGGAAACGCGAGGGAGTGAGGATGCCACGGCCGTCAAAAATCACTTTCGCTCCGGGCAAGTCCGACTCGGACAGTTCCCGGTATTCGGCATGGTCGGCCTGGAGGATGGCGGCTTCGACCGGCTCGCCCAGGTGGTAGGGCTCCCAGCCAAACCCGCGCAACTCCTCGTCACTGAACATCGGGTCGTGTACCACCACGTGTGCCCCGCGTCGCGAAAGCTCCGCGACGGTGGCAAACACGCCGGAAAACGCGGTTTCTTTGACACCGCCGCGATAGGCCGCCCCCAGCACCACCACGGGAGTCCCCGAAAGCGCCGTACCCCGCTCGCCCAGGGCTTGTGAAAGACGTTCCACCACGTAAGCCGGCATTTCTGAGTTCGCCACCCGGGCGGAGCGCACCACCGTTGCATCCGGGTCAGTCGAGAGGTAAAGGCGGGGATAGACCGGAATACAGTGCCCTCCCACGGCGATACCGGGACGGTGAATGTGGGAATATGGCTGGGAGTTGCAGGCGTTGATGACTTTCATCACGTCAATCCCGGCACTATCAGCGAAACGCGCGAACTGGTTGGCCAGTCCGATGTTGACATCCCGGTAGGTCGTTTCGGCCAGTTTCGCCATCTCGGCCGCTTCGGCGCTGCCCATATCCCACACGCCGTTCGGTTGCGGCAGGTCGGTGCGCTCATCAAAATCCAACACCGCGCGATAGAATTCGATACCGCGCCGGGTGCCTTCCGCACTCAGCCCCCCCACGAGTTTCGGGTAACGGCGCAGGTCGGCATACACTCGCCCGGTCAAGACCCGCTCGGGGGAAAACACCATCCAAAAGTCCTGACTCTCGTGCAGACCCGAGAGTTTTTCAAGCATCGGCTGGAACCGGTGACGGGTCGTGCCCACCGGCAGGGTCGTTTCGTAGCTGACCAGAGTGCCAGCAGTGAGGTTTTCCCCCACCGAAGTCGTGGCCGCGTCCATAATCGTGAGGTCTGGCTCCCAGGTCTGGTCGTTGACAAACAGCGGCACCACGATTACGACCGCATCAGCGCCGGGAATTGCCTCGGCATAGTCCGTGGTGGCGTGCAGCTGTCCAGCCGGAACCAGCTTGGCCAGGTATTCGCTTAGGTGAGCCTCCCCCGGAAACGGCTCCACCCCGCTGTTGATGGCCTCAACCGTGTGCGGATTGATGTCTACCCCCACGACCTGGTGACCCTTTGAAGCGTATTGGGTCGCCAGCGGCAGGCCAATCTTTCCCATTCCTACAACAGCGATTTTCACGGCGTTTCCTTTCCTTCGCGACACTTATGTGGTACCTGTGCGGCATCGCAGCGCGAACTTGGCACCATCTGTCCACGGTTGATTCTACGCTAGACTGACACCATGAGTGCTGAGCTTCCCGTTTCCCCGGCTGGGCCAAACCCGGAAAAACCTGGGAACCCCACGGAAAACGAGGCTCCCGCCACACCCCCCTCAACCCCAAACAATCCCGGACTGCGGGAGTGGCTGAGCCGTCACCGAGTTCTCACCGATGTGCTGACAATGTTGGGTGGCACCGGCGGGGCTCAGCTGATTACCTTGCTGGGTTACCTGGTTTTGGCCAGGATTTATACCGACAGCGATTTCGGCGTGCTTTCCATCATTGTTTCTATCGGCTCGATTGGCGCGGTGCTTGCGGCGGGTCGCTACGATCCGGCCATCATGCTGCCAGATACTGACCGGGACGCGAAACAGGTCGTGCGCCTGTCGGTGACGATAAACGTGATTTTTTCGGTCATTTTCCTGGCCGGGAGCCTGGTGGCGACCTTCGCGCTGAGCCGTGTCTGGCCACAGGTCGCCCCGCTGCTGATTTTTGCCGCCCTATATGTCACGGTTACTTCCCTAAGCTCCATTTGGACTTTTTGGTTGAATCGACTGGGGGAATATCGCCAAATTTCAGCCAACCGGCTGTTTAGCGCCGTCGCGCAGGTCGGGTTACAGATTGGAGCCTGGCTGGTTGGTTTGGGCGGTGCCGTAGGGCTCATCGGCGGGCGAATTTTCGGAGTCCTGGCCGCGACCATCACCTTGGGTTATCGGGCGCGAGACAGCCGGACGGATGTGGACAATACCCCGGGGGCACGTCGGCGAGCCTTACGCCGATACCGGAAAATGCCCCTGTTGAACGGGCCATCCGCTATCGCGGACGCGGTACGGATAAACGGCATCAACCTGATGATTGCCGCGATTTTTTCCACCGCCATGCTGGGGCAGTTTTCCTTCGCATGGCTCATCGTGCAGGCTCCGGTGGCCCTGATTAACGGCGCGGTGTCGCAAGTGTATTTTCGTGAGTTGACCAATACCCCACGAGGTCGGTTGCGGGCGATGGCCGCCAGCGTCACGAAACGCGGCGCTTTGGCGGGTCTGGTGCCGTTCGCGGCTTTGGCGGCGCTGTCCCCGTGGCTGATTCCGCTGATTTTCGGGGCGCGCTGGGAGATGGCGGGGCTGATTGTGACGATTTTGTGTCCGTGGCTCTACGTGAACTTGGTGACGTCCCCAGTTTCCAACATTTTTGTGGTTACGGAAACGCAACAGGTATCCCTAGGATTTTCCCTCGTGTTTGCTGCGGTTCCCCTAGGGCTACTGGTGCTGGCGGGCTGGCTCGGCTGGGGAATCCTCATGACCTGCGGGGTTTTGAGCGCCGCTATGACCGTCATGCTGGTCGTATTCATCGGGCTCGCCTTGCAAGTCGCCGCCCGTTTCGACACGGCAGCGGCCTAATTGTTCTTACTAATCCACATCTGTTTGATTCTCATAGTTACCTTTTTGCACTAGAGCAAAATAAATTGCTGGAATCAACATCATGGCATATCCAAGCAACAGTTGGAGCGGCTCACCCAAAAACGAATTCCTGGACCAAATAAACCCTGCTAGTACAACAACGATAACCACTGTTAGATACAGTAGTTTTTGAAGTCTACTAAATCGCGTCTTTGAAGCAACAAAACGCGCGCTGGCGAGTACCATTATTACCCAAAGAACCGAGCCTCCAACTAACATTATCCAGTCAATTACTGTTGATTCAGCTCTCACGGTGTGAGGAAAATAAATGACACGCTGATACCAGGCTAACCACGAAAGTAGTGCTCCTGACATTGCGATGAGAGTTGATGCAACGATTAATCTAGAAATGTTTTTCATGAGACTTGGTACTAACTACCGAGGGGATAAAATTCTACAGTTAAGGTATTCTTCGCCATTCCACTAGGTGAAAACGTGACATCTAGTATAGCATGGGCACCCAGTTTGCCAGGAATCGCATCATACCAGCCCCAACCAGTCGTGTACGAGAACGGACTAGGTGCATTGTTTTTCTTTAGCACATGACCCCATGCGCCTTGCCCCGCCACCAGAGCCCTTTGGTATATGTCAGTTGGGTAAGAATATGAAGTTGAACCAAATACTCGATTGACTCTGATTTTTTTATTTCCACCGGTACCCCTCAAATCATAGTCCAAGCCTACGGTAGCGGTGAGTGGATACTCAGTCTTGGTTTCACTTCCAGTTGACATCAGAGATACACCTGTTCCATTTGACAACTGTTGGAATTGTTTTGGGGTGATTGCTCCAACGGACAACAAGTCCTGTGCTGTAACTTCAATCTTTGATTCACTGCTATAACTGCGATACTCCGTATTTGGAAGAGTCTCCCGTTGAATCACTCTCGTTGTTTTCAACTCAATAGGCGCCGACAAGCCGGTCGAGTTGTTCATCAATACCACACGTGAACTATCTGAGCTCACAATCTCCTGGGTAGCTTGAGCCTCGGGAGGTAAGAGGTAAAATGTACCTGTAGCTAAAAGTGAAACACTTAAAAACGTTAGAAGAGACCGCATTTTTATCTCCTTTGATAGGGAAACACTGTTTCTATATGCTACCATACAGTTTCCCGACGGTCAAGATTCCGGCGTACCTTATGTATTTTGAGCGCGAGGGCGGTGTGGTGCCTCACATAGTTTGAGCGCGAAAATACCTCTCAAAGAAACGGGGAATCCTCGCCACCTGCGGGGTTTTGAGCGCTGCCATGACCGTCATGTTGGTCGTATTCATCGGGCTCGCCTTGCACGTCGCCGCCCGTTTCGACACGGCAGCGGCCTAATCTCCGGCAGGCTGACTGGACTCGCCAGACCGGTTTTTGGTGTGTAATCAGACCTGGGCTGCACCTTCGACCAGGACTTTTACGGCTTCGTGCGCGGCGGTACCGGTTCCATAAGGGGTGGCGGTGGTTGGTTCGGGCAAAGGCCGGGTCGCCGCCTGGACCAGCGAGGCTGGTTCGGCCAGCTGGTTCCAGCCCAGCTCAACTGTCTCTACCCACTCGGTTTGGGGCCGTACCGTGGTGGCCGGGACCCGCAGCAAGAACGCTTCCTTTTGCAGTCCGCCGGAATCCGTAACAATGTGTCGAGCCTGCAGCGCTGCGGCCACCAGCTGCGGATATGCCAGCGGTTCGTGCAGGTGAATGGCTCCGCGCGCCAGATTCACGCCCGCCGCCTCCGCTTTGGCGCGCAAGCGCGGATGAGCCAGCAACACGACCGGGAACGGCAGATCCGCGAGAGCCGCCACCACGGCCTCGAGGCGGCTCGGATCGTCGGTGTTTTCGGCTCGGTGAATGGTGGCTAGGGCGTATTGGGAGGGCGCCAAGCCGAGTTCGGCGGGGATGGGGTTAGCAATCTGCCCGGATTGGACCCGGTCGCGAATCGCGAACAGTACGTCAGTCATCACGTCCCCGACCAGGACCGAACGGCCCTCCAAGCCTTCGTCTGCCAGGTGACGCATCGCGACCTGGGTGGGTGCCAGCAGCAAATCCGCGGCGTGGTCAGTGAGCACCCGGTTGATTTCTTCGGGCATGTCGCGGTTAAAGGAACGCAGCCCGGCCTCCAGGTGCGCGACCCGCTGGTGAATCTTTACCGCCGCGAGCGCCCCGGCCAGCGTCGAGTTCGTGTCCCCATAAACCAGCACCCAGTCCGGCTGCGCCTCAGCAATGACCGGCTCCAGTTCGGCCAGCATCCGCCCAGTTTGCACCCCGTGACTGGCGCTACCCACGTTGAGATGTACGTCGGGACGCGGAATCTCCAGGTCTTGAAAGAACACTTCGGACAGCATCGGGTCGTAGTGCTGGCCGGTATGGACAATGAGATGTTCCACCTCTGCCTGGGCACACGCCTTCGCGATCGGTGCCAGTTTCACAAACTGGGGGCGCGCCCCCACAATCGACATGATTTTCACGTCTCTAACTTACCAAGACCGGGCCTAGGCGCGAAGCTGGCGAACCCGCGAAAGCGACGCCGGACTCTAGTGACGTATCTGCGCCAAAACCACCCGAGCCGCGTTCTGGCCGGTCAAACGCAACGAACGGTGCTCCTGTACCCACTTGCGCGTCTCACCGGTGCGCAACCGACCCTCTAAGACGCTGCTCAGAGCCATTTTCAGGACTTCGCGGTCATAAGGCAGGGCCAAACCTAACTGGTTTTCGGTGATGTCCGTGCCGGCCGGGCCCGCGCCCACGTAAATGACCGGAGTTCCGCAAGCCAGCCCCGCCAACACCTTGGTCGGGTAGGCGAAATCGTAGCCCAGCCCCGGTTTGATACTGACCAGGCAAGCCCGCGCCTGACGCTGCCACGCCGCGGCCTCAACCGGGGAGACCTGGCCAAATAGGATTCGCCCCGGCTCCAGGCGCTGGGCAATATCGTGCATAGCGGCGAAAGAACTGCCCTGCCCCAGGAACAGC
This sequence comes from uncultured Mobiluncus sp., assembly GCF_963511525.1. NCBI lineage: Bacteria > Bacillati > Actinomycetota > Actinomycetes > Actinomycetales > Actinomycetaceae > Mobiluncus > uncultured Mobiluncus sp. The sequence goes on from NZ_CAUPIY010000002.1 coordinate 101,700, forward strand.
AGGCGGGCACGGGGAAACTTCGGGGCAATCTCGGCAAAAGCCTGGGCAAAAATTTCCGCCCCCTGCCACTCCGAAGCCGTCCCGGCATAAACCAACCAATCCGCGGCGGCGACCTCATCGGCGCTCAACCCCGCCACCGGCTGCGGAGCGGGACCGAGCGCGGTAAACACCTCGGTATCTATCCCGTTTTCCACGACCGCCACTCGCCGGGCTCCCAGCTCCTGACAACGGGCTGCCACCTGGTCAGACACGGCAATGACCGTGGCAGCACCGCGCAGCGCGAAACGTTCCACCGCCCGCAGCGCCCGCACCACCCAGGCCGGGGCGCTGGTCTGAGCCGCATCTGACCAAATATCGGCCGCGTAATACACGTAAGGGCGACGTTTCCAAGCTGCCAGAACGCGCAGCATCGCCCCGGTAGTCGGCGGCGGCTCGCTGACATAAACCCTGGGGCTCGGGGCGAACAGGAGCCGGAAAAACGCGGGAATGTCAAAGCTCATATAGGGCAGGTAGCCGCGAATGTACCCGGTTTCGTCACGTTTGGCCTGGACTCGTTGGATGCGCAAAAGGTTCCCCGCGCCGGTTTGCGCCTCAACTTGCGCCCGCGCGTCGCGGTCAGTGCCGGGGGCGGGAATCGTGGTCAGGACATTGACGGCGGCCCGGTGTTCCAGCAGGGCTTTCACCAGGGCTTCGAGCCGGAACGAGGCCGCGGCCGGCTCCGGGGCAAAAATCCGGGAAACCACGGTGACATCAGGACGTGCGCGCATAGCTCCATTCTTTCCAAGTTTTTCCGGTCACAAGGGCGGATTGGCCGCGTTTTTCGGTGTGCCAAGGTGGTTCGTAAAACCTATTGCGTTGCATCGATATGCCAGAGATGGCACCGCGAGGCTCTTTCGGGTTTGGTGACGAAAGGGGGTGCCGCGGCGCTTTCAAGTCGCGACTCTACAGGTCGACCGTTTGTCCTGTGTCTCGCGACTGAACCATCGCTTCCAACACCCTGAGAGTCTGCAGCGCGTCCGTGAGCGGCACGATTCGGCTCGCGTCCCCGTTCAGAGCGGCGACAAAGTTCTCGTGCTCGACCCGCAGCGGTTCGCGCTGATCCAAGGCATACTGGGTCACTTCCCCGACGCTCACCCCGCGGACGTTCGCCACCTGGTCCCATTCCACAGCTTTGGTGCCATTTTCATAGAACGTCAAAGTGGAGTTCATCGTGTCCGCGACCAGCGCGCCCTTTTCGCCGGTGACGGTGGTGAGGCGTTCTTTGAAAGGACTGAACCAGTTGACGATGTGGTTCACCAGCACCCCGTTTTCCAGCACACCGGTGGCGAACAGCAAATCTTCGTGTTCGCGCCCGGATTTGCGGGCCGTCCGGGCAGACACGGATTGGTAGCGCAAACCTGCAATCCACGCGGTCAAATCCACGTCATGAGTCGCCAGGTCCTTGATGACCCCCACGTCAGAAATTCGAGCCGGGAACGGGCCTTGACGCCGCGTGGCAATCTGGAATACCTCCCCGAGTTCGCCGGCGGCAACCCGCTTTTGCAGCTCGATCAAGGCCGGGTTGCAGCGTTCTACGTAACCGGCGGCACCCACCAGGTTGGCCCGCTGGAAAGCGGTCACGATTTGTTCGCCCTGCTCAACCGTGCGAGCCAGGGGCTTTTCGATGAGAGCCGGGACACCCGCGGCGGCCAGCTGCAGCGCCACTTCCAGGTGATAGGCCGTGGGCACCGCCACGACCGCGGCCTCGATACCGGCCTCAATCAAGGCTGACACATCGGGAAGAACCTCTAACTCCCCCGCCACACCGAACTTGTCACCAGCCGGATCCGCTACGGCTACCAGGGTTTCGCCGGGGGTTTCGCGGACGTTGCGGACATGGTGGCGACCCATGCTACCAATACCGATTACACCAACACGTATTTCTTTCATGACTTTCCTATCTGCTTTGAGTTCCGGCTAAAACGGTCCCCCGGACCGTTTCTAAACGCCTCCACACCACCACGCGGCGCCCCCATGCTAACGCACCGGCGCCGCGCTGGAATCTAGGCACCGGCTTTGGCCAGGGCGTTCACGGCAGTCACGATGCGTTCCAGGTCTTCCTGATCCAAGGAGGGATGCACCGGCAGAGACACGACTTCGCGGGCGGCCGCTTCGGTCTGGGGCAGGTCCAAGCCCGGCGCAAAGTGGCACAGAGACGGCAGCCTGTGATTGGGAATCGGGTAGTACACGCCCGAACCAATCTGGTATTCTTCGCGCAACGCCTGAACAAACCCATCACGGTCGGCCGTGACCCGAATCGTGTATTGGTGGAACACGTGAGAGGCTTCCGGAGCAATGACCGGGACGGTGACCCCTTGCAGGTTCGCGCTTAGGAAAGCGGCGTTTTCCTGGCGTTTCGCGGTCCAGCCCGCGACCTTTTTCAGCTGTTCACGCCCGATTGCGGCGTGAATGTTCGTCATGCGCAGGTTAAAGCCGATGACTTCGTTCTGGTACTGCTTTTCCATGCCCTGATTGCGGTACAGGCGGCATTTGCGGGCGTGCTCAGGAGTTTCAGAGGTAATCATACCGCCCTCGCCGGAGGTCATGTTCTTGGTTGGGTACAGCGAGAAAGCCCCAAACGTCCCAAATGTCCCGACCTGCTGACCGTCCCAAGTCGCTCCGTGAGCCTGGCAGGCGTCCTCGAAAATCATCAGGTCGTGTTCGCGCGCAATCCGACCCAGCTCGGTCATATTCGCCGGGTGTCCATAGAGGTGCACCGGCAAAATCGCCTTGGTGTTCGGCGTAATCGCCGCCTCAACCGCAGCGGGATCGAGGCAGAAATGTTCCGCCTCAATGTCAGCAAACACCGGCCTTGCCCCGGTTAGCGCCACCGAATTCGCCGTGGCAGCAAACGTAAAGGAAGGCACGATGACTTCGTCGCCCGCCCCGATTCCAGCCGCCAGCAGCCCGCACAGCAGGGCGGAAGTTCCGGCGTTAACCGCCACGGTTTCCCTCCCCGCCCCTAACTGGGCACCGAATTCCTGCTCGAACTCGGCCACTACGCTGCCCTGAGCCAACATTCCGGTGCGCAGGACCGCATCCACTGCTTCGCGTTCTTCCGCGCCGATAATCGGCTTGGCTGCGGGGATGAATTCTTTACTCATATTGTCTCCTTGCTTGTGTTTCTAAGCCATACTTAGGCTTGGTCAAAAGTCAGTTTTCCATCAGTTTCGGTATAGGTCTGTCCAGTGACGGGGCACCGCCAACACCCGGCTTTGCCCTCCACCGCTTCGAGGCGCACTCCAGCGCGTCCCACCCAGCCAATCTGGCGGGCGGGAACGCCAACCACTAGGGCATAATCGGGAACGTCACGGCTGACCACCGCGCCGGAACCGACTGTGGCCCAACGCCCCACGGTGACCGGAGCAATGCACACTGCCCGAGCCCCGATAGCGCAACCGTGGCGCAACGTCACCCCCACTGCTTCCCAATCAGTTGCGGATTTCAAGGTGCCGTCCGGGTTGATGGCCCGCGGCCACTGGTCATTGGTCAAGACTGCGGCCGGCCCGACAAACACGCCATCTTCCAGCACTGCCGGTTCATAAACCAAGGCATAGTTTTGAATTTTGCAATTCGCGCCGACTTTCACGCCGGCATCGATGTAGGCTCCGCGTCCCACGATGCAGTTTTCCCCCAACACCGCGTCTTCGCGGACCTGGGCGTAATCCCAAATCGAACAGCCAGCACCGATTGCAGCCGACTGCGCAATTTGGGCGGTTTCAACGATACGACCCATAGCTACCTTTCTTGACCAAATGAAACTCCTCCATCTTATCCCAACGGGGCCTGGCGAAACCTGGTGGAAAGCGTGCGAACCAAACAATATCCGGGTTTAGTGATCGAAATCCGCGATTAAATCGGGGTTGCTGGTCTATATAGCCACTTACCCCGATTTAATCGCGAATTAGAATCGCTTAGCAACGGAGACCCCGATGTCGAGGACTCCAACTCCGCAAATCATCCCGGGCACAAAAAACGGGGGCTCGGGAATCGTCCCGAGCCCCCGCAGTTCAAGCCCTATTTGGTACGTGCTGTCGGGGCAGCCGAAATGGATTGCAGGGTTACAAAGACCTGGTTAATTTGCTCCTGTGACACCGCGCCGGGTCCACCCAGGGCCGTGGCCGTGTGTGCTTGGAGACGCACAATCTCTGCGGCGACGTTCCCGTTCAAGGAGTTTCCTCGGGCGTTGGGCAACAGCAGAATCGGCCCGTCACTGAGCACCCCGCCAGCTACCGCGTCGACCGGGTTCTTTCCAGAAGCCAGGTAGACCTGCGCGGAGCCTTTCGGGAACTGGTATTTGCTGATTTCACGAGCCGTCTCGTAGCGGTCGGCGCCAAAGACACGCTCGGAGGCGCGCCCGGCAGAGGCTTGGGACAAAATCCGATTCGAGACCGCGCCCGGCCCGCCCAAAGCCACGACTTTGGCCGGGTTTATAGCCGCAATCGTTTGGGTCACAACCGCGGGCAGCTTGCCTTTAGTGGGGACCAAGATGACCGGTCCGGCCGTCAGCGAACCGGCCGCCAACGCGTCTATGCCTTGTGACATTTCCGCCAGGAATACGGCACTGGCCGGCCGGGTTTCCGCAGCGTGACGGGCAATGAGGGCAGAAGTCTCCACCCGGTCGCGGCCTCCGATACGCTCGGTAGCCACCCCCGCCGCCACAGTGTTCAATACCGCGTTACTCACCGCTCCGGGACCGCCCAAAGCGACCACCTTCGTGGCTTTCGCTTCCCGCACGTAGTTCGCGACCGCCGCTTGGGCATCCCGTTTGTCCAGCACCAGCACAATCGGGCCATCCGTGAGCGACCCACCGGCCAGCGCATCAGCGGTATTCACCCCGTTGGCCACGTAAACCGTACCCGAACCCTGCGGGAAAGCGTGCCGGGCAATCTCAATAGAAGTGCCCACGCGGTCTGCGCCCGCCAAAGCTATCGGGGTGCCGGCATTAATCTGTTTTTGCTGGAGCAGAGTGTAATCGGGTACCTTAATCGGTTCGTCCGGTTGGGAAACGTATTCCGCAACCATCTGGCGCAGCGTCGGCAGGAATTCGTAAAAGGCGTTGCCGGGGCAGGCGGTGGCACCAACGTCACGGTGTCCCGAGATGACCGGCACAGTGATGGTTCCTTTGCCTTTGTGGATTGTGGTCTGAAGTTCCAAGGGATCCAGGCCGGTGGGCTTAAGTTTGTAGGCAATAACGCGAGACACCGTGTCTACCGCCGCGTCCGAGGGGCGGAAATCAGTGTAATTGCCCAGCACGGAAATCCCGAAAGTCCAGGCGTTCACGCCCGAGGCATGGGCGCCGATGGTGTTGTAGTGCCAGAAATCGCCGGCACGCCCCTGCCAAGCGCGCCCAAAGTTATCCACCAGCACGTTGTAGCCGATGTCTCCCCACTTCAGACTGATGGCATGGTAGCGGTAGATGGAACGCAGGATGCTGGGAACCGCTTCGGGGCTGTAGTCGTTGGCGGTGGCCGTGTGGTGCACGACCGCCCCCGTTACCTCGCCGCGAGAGGCTCGCCAACTCCGCCAAGATTCGTTAGCGCCCCAATCTGACCGAGTGAACACGGTGGAGGGCTGACCGGTAGCGGGTACTTTCGTCCACTTGTTTTCAACGTTTGAGGGAGGAATGACTTTGTTGCCGGCATCGTCCTGATTGTCTTTAGTGGCGTTGGGGTCGCCGCCGTCCGGTCCGCTGGCTTGTCCCGGGGCAACAACACGGGTAGGCGTTTTCGCGGAGACGAAAGCATGAGTGTAGCCCCGATCGTTCAGGGCGTAGTTTTGGTCGGCTTGACGGGTACCGGGGTCGATGACCTCAACTTTGGGTTGGAAACCTCCCGTCGAGTCAGCCAGCACCACCGCTACCTCGGCTTTAGCCGCGTTGGACACAATCCATGGCTCGCTGGCCGCAATGGAACCATCCTTACTGGATTCGAAGTCATCGCCGATAGTTTGCCAGGCCGACCACACGCCGCCCTGCAGGTAGCGTCCCAGAACCGCCAAGGGTTGAGGTCCGTCTGCCGGCCACTGCACCCCCACCAACGACACCGCGGACTTGAGGTCTACGCGTGATACCTGCTGCTTTGTGCCGGTGCTCGGGTTCGACTCGACGTGTCGAGACTGGGTCACCAGACCGCTGCCCCCTAAATGGGTCACTTCCCCGCGCAGGGAGGCCTGGAATTGGGCAACGTGGGCACCAAGTTCCGACCCGCTTAAACCGGGCAGGGAGGTCGCGGTGGAAAAATCCGTGCTATAAGCATCGCTCGGTGCCGTATCCCCTCCGGAAGTCGGGGCCGCGAGGGCCGGGCTGGCCAACAGACACAGGGCGGACAGCGCCCCCAAGATAACGTACTTAGGCATTACTAACTCCAATCAACACTGCACAATAGCTTTTCCGATTTTTTCACCTGTGTCCAGATTAAGTCTCGGAAACCACAAAATTATCATGCGTTTTGATATTCTTTGATGCTTAATTTTCACATCAGTAACAATAGTAACACATTCTGTAGGCGTGCCCCGCACATTTTTTGCCTCACGATAAATCTGCTTTCACGCAACCCGCCCACCCATGACACAATAGAGACGTGAGTGAAAACGGGAATACTAGCGCCCCCGCCGGGTCTGACACCACCGCCCGGCACGCCGGCCAGGAAGTCGCCCTGATAATCCCGATTTATAACGAAGGCCCCGTCATCACCGAGGTCTTGCAGGAAGCCAAAAAAATCTTCCCTTACCTCATCTGTGTTGACGACGGTTCTAACGACGATTCCGCCGCCTTGGCTCGTGGGGCCGGCGCCACCGTCCTGACCCACGCTATCAACTTGGGACAAGGCGCCGCCCTGCAGACCGGAATCACCTACTTCCTGCAAGCCACCGACCTTCCCTACGTCGCAACTTTCGACGCCGACGGACAACACCAAACCGATGACGTCGTTTCCATGTGGAAACGCGCCAAAACAGACGAACTCGACATCATCTTTGGTTCCCGGTTTTTGTCCGAAAGGCAAGAAATGGGTGCCGCCAAGCGTATCGTGCTGAAAACCGCCGCCTGGGCCACCGCCCGCACGACCCACATGGAGCTTACCGACGCTCACAACGGACTGCGACTGCTGTCACGCCGGGCGGCGGGCACGTTGAATCTAAAGCAAAACCGTATGGCCCACGCTTCGGAAATCGTGGCGCAGCTGGGCAAAAGCGGTCTGCCCTGGGCGGAAATGCCGGTCCATATCCGCTACACAGACTATTCCAAAGCCAAGGGTCAATCCCTGTGGAACTCGATAAACATCGTCATGGATTTAGTTATGGGGGTGCGCTGACATGGGTGTTTTCACAAGTGTTGCCGGGCTGGTTCCCGCGCAGGTTCCGACACTGCTGGCTTGGGCCGCGGCCGGCCAATGGGGTATCAAGATTGTCCTGTTAGTTGTGGTCGCGGTGGGGCTGGCTTACGTGTCCCGCCTACAAGGAGCCCGTAACCTGGCATTGCGGCGTATCCTGGCGCTGCTGTTCGCGGTTTTGGCGGCGGTGGCAATCATCTATCCGCCGGTGATTTCCGCGGTTGCGGCGTTCCTCGGCGTGGGGCGCGGCACTGATTTGCTGCTGTATCTGCTAGTGATTGTGGTGTTGGCGACCTGGCTGGTGCAGTGGCGTTACAACATCGCTGTCCAGGCGCGCTTGACCAAACTGACCCGGGCTCTGGCCTTGGCAGAAGCGCGGCTCACCAACCCTAACGACGAGCCAAAACCCGATACCGCAGCCGCAGACCCCAGCTAATCAACACCAGCAACGGCGAGACATACGGACGGTCTGCATAAAGCCGGTCTAGGAAAATCCGTGCCGAATTGTGGTGGGCTCGCAAAACCCGTAGATTGCGTTTCTGACCCGCCCCCAACGTCTTGTTACCGGTCGTAGCCCCCTGCTCGTGTATCGCCACGGCACTGCCTACGAATAGCGCCCCACGTCCCAGAAAACGCCGTGCCCGCCAGGCTAAGTCCATATCTTCAAAGTACATAAAGTAAGCCGGGTCGAAACCGCCCAGCTGCTCCCAATCCGCGCGGCGAATCAGGATACACGCCCCACTGACCCAGTCCACCTCAGCTGAGCCAGTCCCCTGCCAAGACGACCCCCAATACCGACGGGTCCACGGGTTTCCCGGCCACACCCGCCCCAGTAGGGCGTGGCCTATCCCTATGGAAATATAGGGAAAAGACCGGCCGGTTGGGTAGCGCGTGCCGGTTTCGTCCACCAGGGCCGGACCGATAACGGCCGCTGCGGGATGGGCTTCGGCGGCGGCAATCAGGGTGTCCAGAGCGCCGGGGGTCAGGCGCAAATCCGGGTTAGCGAACACCAGCCACGGCTCACTGCCCCCAAAGTCAGAACCAAAATTATTACCTGCTCCGAATCCCGGATTGCCCGGCAAAGATCGGTATTCCGCCCCGAATTCTTGGCAGGCTGTTACCACCGCGGAATCACAGTACTCCGAGTTGTCCACCACCACAGTGTGAATTACCTGATGGGAGGCTTCGGAAAGGCTCTGTAACAGTCCGCGAATCCCCTCCCCGCAGTGGTAAGCAACCGTCACCACACGGATGGCCGGGCGGGCATCACTGGGCATCTGGGACGGACTGGTGGGGGCTGCGGACACACTTGACACGAAATTTCCCTCCCTGGCACACAAAAAAAACTAGCAAAATCATCGGTTCCGGCACGGCCGTGCCAGGAAATGCCCGACGCTTAAGTCTACAATGGCTGGGTGTCATCAAAGCACCACCCTATTGCCTCGCACGCCGCCGCTCTGACGCGCCCGCGGCGAGGGTTGCGCATTTTGAGTCTCGTCGTAGTGTTCTTGGCGATTTTCAGCCTGAGCTTCGCTGGCCTGGTTAATGCCGATATTTCCTCGTGGACCAAGAAAGTGAACCTAAACGCTTTCCTGGACGACAATCGCAAAGAGAAAGACCTCCCGAATGACAGTTTCGCGAACCGTGACTTGAACGTACTGGTCATCGGTTCAGACCATCGGGCACAGAAGGAATATGACGAGACGGGCCGACGGATCACCGGAATGCGCTCGGACACGACCATGGTGGCACACATCAGCGCGGACCGCACCCGCGTGGAAGTCATGTCTATTCCGCGCGACCTGATGGTAAAACGCCCGGCTTGTCTGCGCGCTGACGGGAAAACCGAGCCCGCCAGCTCAGGTTACGTCCAGTTCAACTCCATTTTTGCCCTGCTGGGACAGGACGAGGACGTGGCCGCCGCCACGGCTTGCACCATGAAAACAGTCGAACAGCTGACCGGGATTTTCCTTGATGAATTCGTAGTAGTTGACTTTGATGGTTTTGAAAATATGGTTGCCGCGTTGGGTGGAGTGCCGATTTGTCTGGAAGAAAAGATGAAAGACAGCAAGGGCACCATTGACCTCCCCGCCGGATGCCAAACCCTGAACCCCCAACAGGCCCTCGGTTTTGCCCGAGCCCGCTACGGGGTGGGCGACGGCTCGGACATTTCCCGGATTGGCCGCCAACAGCAGCTGATCGGCGCCATGATGAAAGAAGCCAAGAGCCGCAATATGCTCACCGATCTGCCTTCGCTTTATGCATTCCTAAAGGCAGGAATGAAGTCCCTCACCACCTCTGAAAACTTCGGCAACGCCAAAAATCTGGGCGGATTGGCGCTGTCTCTATCGAAAATCAAGCCCAGCAACATCCGCTTTTACACCCTGCCGTTCGGGGAATATGCCCCTGACCGGGCCCGCGTGGCGGTGGCGGACAACGCCGAGGAGATGTTCGATGCCCTGCGTTTGGACAAGCGGGTTCCCCTCTATTTCCCCTACCAGGACATGAACGGGGGTCTTCACGAGCCCAGTGAGCAGGCTCCGACGTCCTCCAACTCGCCTGATTCCGCCAGTTCCGTCGGGTCTGTCCCTTCACAAGGGAGTAGCACCGGTCGCACCGGAGGCTCACCTTCCCGGGGGACAAACGGGACGAGCGGGACTAACGGGACGAGCGGGACCAATTTTGCTCACTCTGGACAAACCGCGGGAGGCTCGGCGAACAGCGGCTCTGCCGACAACGACGCGGGCAACACTGAAGCCCCGGCACATAACTCAGGCACTGCGGACAATCCGAACTCGGCCGGTACGGGCGAAACGGGAGGAGACTCTGCCAATAACGCCCCATCTGGGGAAGCGCCCGGAGGTAGCGGCTCGTGGCAGAATCCCCAGCAATGACTTTACCGCCGTCCTTTCCGCCGGGTAGTTCCCGGCCCAGCCCTGCCCCGGAAAACCCCCAACCAAATCAGTACCAGGCGAACCAGCCGACTTACCCAGCTTTTCCAGGCAGCCAAAGCGCCACAGACCGACCGGATTTACGCGCTGCCGTGGTGGTCGGCGGCTCCGCCACTCCATCGACGCAGCGCCAAGGGCTGAGCTATGCGGACTTGGCGCTGCCAGCCGCTTATGCCCCCGGTTCGGCTGCGAACCACGCCCCTCACACCCCCGGTATTCCCGGCTCTCCCGACACACCCCCGGTGCGGGCGGCTATCCCGAGGCCCGCACCCGACCTGGTGACCAGCCCAGGACCGCACCGGCCTGCCAGCCGTCCCCATTCTGGCGTCGCCACCCGCAGCTGGCCCAAACGCATCTTCATCACCATCTTGACCCTGGTTTTAGCGCTGGTTTTGGCCATCGTTTTTTGGGGACTGTTCCTGAACAATCGGGTCAATACGAATATAGGGCGTACCGATGCCTTGAGCGGGGCGGTCGACACTCCCGGCACGACCTGGCTCATCGCCGGTTCGGACTCCCGCGAAGGCACCGCCGAGGCGAACAGCGGGGTGGAGGGTCAGCGTTCCGACACAATTCTTTTGCTGCATCAAGCCACCAACGGAACTGCCATACTGGTTTCCCTGCCGCGCGACACCTATGTCGAAATTCCAGGTCATGGTCATAACAAGCTCAACGCCGCGTTTTCCGAGGGCGGCCCGGCTCTGCTGGTTTCCACCGTCGAGGGCTTGACCGGACTGACCATCGACCATTACGTGCAAATCGGTTTCAACGGGGTAGCCCAGGTCGTCGACGGGGTCGGGGGAATCAATCTGTGCTGGGACCAGACGTTTTCCGACCGGATGACGGGGCTGAATTGGCAAGCCGGCTGTCACGACGTGGACGGGCCGACCACCCTGTTGTTTGCGCGGATGCGCTACTCCGACCCGCTGGGCGACATCGGGCGCACCCAACGCCAACGCCTGGTCATCAGCTCCACTCTAAAGAAAGCGCTGAGCCCAGAAGTGCTGATTAATCCCGCCCGGCAAGTGGCGCTGGCAGACGCTGGCGCGGCTGCTCTGACAGTTGATCGTTCTGCCCAGACCATGGACATCGGCCGGCTGGCGCTGGCACTGCGGAAGGCCGGGGACGCCGGGCTGCAGGGGGTGCCGCCCATTGCGTCGCTCGGTTACAATCCCGGCGGCGGCGTGGGCTCGACGGTGAAACTGGACGAGAGCCGCACCCCCGCTTTCTGGGAAGGGTTGCGTAACGGAACCCTCACCCCTGCCGACCTGACCCCGCAGTTCTAGGTCCGTTGTTTCAACCCCGCTGGTATCGCTCGTTTGGATAGCGAGCGGGGCGTCACTCATTTTGGATAGCCGGCCGGGCGGGGCCTCGCTCGTCAGCGGGGCGAGAGGAGCGAAGGCGGAGGTACTCGCAGGCGACGCTAGGGGGTGAGGAAAATGCTATGCTCTGCAAGCATTTTCCGAGGGGGGTCTGTGACCCCCCAAGTCGCGCGAGACCTCCGCGAGCGACATCTCGCCCACCCAAACCCAGGCGTGAGCGACATCCCACCCAAACCACGATTCTCGTGACACCCGGCCGAACGCGAGGACGAATGGCGCAATCGCCGCACCGGGCTGCAAACCAGCGGGGTAGAATGACGTTATGAGCGAAGCTGAGAATGCTCCCCTGGTGGGCTTGGTTATGGGTTCGGATTCCGATTGGGCGACGATGTCGGCCGCCGCGGAGGTGCTGCGCGACTTTGGGATTCCTTTCGAGGCTCGGGTCGTGTCCGCCCACCGGATGCCTATCGATATGCTGGAGTACGGGACTTCGGCGGAAAAGCGCGGTTTACGGGTGATTATTGCCGGCGCGGGCGGTGCGGCGCACCTGCCGGGGATGCTGGCGGCAGCTACTGTCCTGCCGGTCATCGGGGTGCCGGTTCCGTTGAAGCACTTGGAGGGCATGGATTCCCTGCTGTCCATCGTGCAAATGCCCTCCGGCGTGCCGGTCGCCACCGTTTCTATCGGCAACGCCAAGAACGCCGGCTTGCTGGCCGCCCGCATCTTGGGCGCCGGTGAGGGCCCGGAGGCACAACAGATGCGCGAACAGATGTTGAAATATCAAGCCCTGCTGCGCCAGGTAGCCATCGACAAAGGCGAAGCTTTGAAAAACGTGATGGACACGGAGGAGAACTGAGTTGACCACCTATCATCCGCCCGTGGTGGCGTGTATCGGCGCTGGTCAACTGGCCCGAATGCTGGCTACCGAAGCCGGTGAACTGGGCTTTCGCTTGCGAATTTTAGCTGACTCCCCCTCGGATCCGGCCGCGTTCGTGTGCCCGGAAACCGTGGTGGGCTCTCCTGACGACCCCGAAGCGTTGCGCGAGCTGCTGGACGGGGCGGACGTGGTGACTTTTGAACACGAGTTGATTCCAGACACCGTTTTCGACACCGCCGCCGCGACCGGTGTTCCCGCCCGGCCCTCCCAATCCGCATTGCTCTATGCCAAAGACAAACTGGCGATGCGCCAACGTTTGGGGGAACTGGGACTACCCATGCCTGCTTGGGCCAATGGGGCGGACTTGGATGCGGTCAAGGACGTGGGGCGGCGCTGCGGCTGGCCGCTGGTGGCGAAAATCAGCCACGGCGGGTATGACGGGCGCGGGGTACGTCTGGTATCGAGTTTGGACGAGTTCAAGACCTGGCGAGAGGGCTTAGACGAGGGTATCGAGTCCCTGGTCGAGCAGCGCGTCCCGTTCAGCAGCGAGCTGGCCGTGATGGCGGCGCGGCGTCCCTCGGGGGAACTGCGCACCTATATCCCCATGCAAACCTGGCAGGAGCAGGGACAATGCGCGGCTGTTTTGGAGCCGGCGCCGATTCCTGAGGACATCAGGGACCAAGCCGAGGACTTGGCGCGTCAGATTGGGGTGGAACTCGACATTACCGGGGTGTATGCGGTCGAAATGTTCCTGGTAGTGACCCCTGCCGGGAACCATCGCCTCTATATCAACGAGCTGGCCATGCGCCCACACAACTCTGGACACTGGACCCAAGACGGGTGCGTAACTTCCCAGTTCGAGCAGCATTTGCGGGCGGTATTGGACCTGCCGTTGGGCGATACTTCCCGCACTGCGCCCTATACTGCGATGGCTAATGTCTTGGGCAGCAAGCTGGACGACCCGGCTCAGGCCGTGACCAGCGTGATGGAAAAATATCCCGAGGCAAAGATTCATCTGTATCGCAAAAGCAACCGCCCCAAGCGCAAGCTCGGTCACGTCAACGTCTGCGGCACAGACCCCAACCTGGAGCTTTCTTCCGCCCGCGCGGCCGCCGACCTGCTAATGGGCAAGTAAGCGCCGCCCCGACCTTGTGACCCTAAATATCGTGGCGGCCCGGAATACCGAGCCGCCACAATGAAACACCCACCTAACGCAACGACAGGTGTCGAGACAGCGAGTTATGGGCAAACCAGTAGCCGACAATCAACAGAGGGATTATGCTCAGCATTCCCAGTGGCAGGAATACGCCGGCCCCTTCGTTGGTCTGCGAGAAGATAACGCCGAAAAGTAACTTTGTCTGGGCGCTGCCTGCCGAAGTCGTGATGTGCAAGGTCACCGGCACCAGGAAAGTAAACAGAGCCAACACCGCTTCATAAACCACATAGATGAGGATTGCGCTGATGGTCACCGCTTTGTTGGTGGACAGGTAAGTGAAGCTGAATCGGTTAGCTAGGGCAGATAAGCACACCACCCACAGCACAAATTGTGCCGTCGCCAGCAGTAAGACCACGATTGCGGCAATGATGAGGTAGGCGGGGGTGCTTTGCAGGAGCTTACCGATAGCCTCCCAGGTGGCAGCGAATTTGTCGCCGAAACTCAGCTCGGGGCCTGCCGCCCTCGCCCACCGGGTTAAGATGACCCAACCCAGCGCCAAGCAGCTCCAACAAATACTGAGTAGGACCGCGATAAACAGCCACAGAGACTTCGCACCCAGCACGGTTCCACCCGAGGCCGGCAGGGTGTTTGTAAAGTAGCCGCGCTGCCCATAGGTGGTCTGGTAGTAGTACTTGGAACCCATGATAAACACGAGGAAAGGAATGATGATTGCCACTAGGGCGCCGATGGTGGTGCCCGTGGTGGCTAGGAAACTTTGGTTAGTGAGGCTGAGCATCCCCGAGACAAACACCACCGCCAAGCCGACAGCCAGATAGAGCAGCAGCTGCCAGCCCATTTCCTTGGCTTCATACTTGAATAACTTAGCAAACATGGGAGTATTCCTTCCTAAAGATTTGATCCAGGGACATGCCGTAGGCTTCCCGCAGTTCATCGGCTTCGCCCTGTTTGAACAGCTTGCCCGCGTGCAGGAATACGGCTTCGTCCAGCACCGGCTCAATGTCAGTGACCAAGTGGGTGGAAATGAACAGAGTCGCTTCGGGGTTCCAGCCTTTCACAATGGTGTCCAGCAGGGTTTGGCGTGCCGCCGGGTCCACCCCCGAAATCGGTTCGTCCAACAGATAGAGCCGGGCGGAGCGTGACATTATCAGTGCCAGCTGAAGTTTTTCACGCATTCCCTTGCTCATATGGTTGGTGGTTTGGCTACGTTCTAGCACCAAAAACTCCACCAGTTCCGTGGCTTTTTTCGCGTCAAAGTCCGCGAAATAATCCGCGTGACGCCCGATAGCCGCGTCGACGCTGATTGATTCGGGCAGCCAGGCGGCGTCGGGCAGGAAAGAGGTCATGGCTTTGGTTTTCGTCCCGATTTGCTGACCATCGATGCGGACTTGCCCGCTGGTGGGTTCCAGTACGCCTGCCAAGATTTTTAGCAGCGTGGTTTTCCCCGAGCCGTTTTCGCCCAGCAAACCGATGATTTTCCCGGCACTCAAGTTGAGGGTGAGCTGGTCTAATGCCGGTTTCACCACTCCGTTTACCTTGATGCCCTGGTAGCGTTTGGTGAGGTTGGACACTTCCACTAAGGGTTGCATCTCAATCACGTCCTTTCCATTGACTATTCAACAGATCTTGGGCTTCGCTGAGGCTCAGTCCCAAAGTTTTCATGTCGGTTATGAAGTTGCGTACGGAGGTTTTCGCCAGATCCTTTCCGAGTTCCCGGACAGCCCGGGTATCCTCGGTGACGAAACGTCCCAAGCCCCGGCGTGAGGCAACCAAGCCGGTGCGCTCCAGCTCGGTCAACGCCTTTTGCATGGTGTTGGGATTGACCCCGTACTCGGCGGATAGATCGCGTACAGAGGGAATCTGGGAACCCCTCTCCCACGCTCCGCTGGTGATACGCCGTGAGAAGTCGTCAAGTAACTGACGCCAAATGGGCGTTCCAGTATCAAAATCCATCAGCTTCTCCTTACCGAAACAAACGCGGTACCATGTTTGTGTACTACAACACTAATACACCATCACACGGCTGTCAAGGGGAAACTATTTTGCGGTGAATAGAAGGGGGATTCGGCTCAAGCCCACAACGACGGCCAGAAAATACCCAGCTCGCCAGCCAGTTTTCGCAGCAAGGGCAAGGAAATCCCGATGACATTATGCGGATCGCCCTCGATACCGCTGATGAATGCCCCGCCCAGGCCGTCAATCGTAAACGAGCCAGCAACTTCCAGCGGTTCTCCGCTGGCCACGTAGGCCCGAGCCTCTGCCTCGCTGAAATCCGCAAAATGCACCACGGTAGACTCGGTGCGCCCCACTTGCGCAACCGGCTCGACGGCATCGCGGCGCAAACGCATCACCCAGTGCCCGGTGTGCAACACCCCGCAATCCCCCGACAGGGCACGCACCCGCGCGAGGGCCACCTCGGGATTGTGGGGTTTACCCAGCACTTCGCCGTGAAACTCCAGCATGGAGTCGCAGCCCACCACCAACGTATCCGCACCCGGCGAAAGCGACGTATCGAGCTCCCCCGCTACCGCCCGCGATTTTGCCTGCGCTAGAGCCAAAACCTGCTCAGCCGGGCCAGCCGCACGCGCACGCAACTTGGCGAGCAAAGCGTCCTCGTCCACGTGAGAAACCCGCACCACCGGGCGCAACCCCGCCCCTTGCAACACTTTGCGCCGCGCTGGGGAGGCGGAAGCCAACACCACGCGCACCGCGGCCGCACCCAAATCAGAATCCGATTTTTCCATGCCTCTAGCCTAATCGCGCAGGTTTGAATCGCGGCAACCCAGAAAACGACCCAGCAGTTCTAGCAGCTCGGCCCAGGTTTGGCTGCCCGGCACTCGCAAGGACCCGTGGAAGGTCCCGGCATACATATGCGCCTCCACCGGCACCCCGCAATCAGCCAGGTGCAGCGCCAGACGCAGCCCTTCATCGCGCAACGGATCGATGGGGTTCACCACGATGAGACTGCGCGGCATTTTGCCCGCCACTGCCGGACTGTCCAGGATTTCCGTCAGTTTCGCACGCAGGGCCAGGCTCGGTGCCGCCAAATCCCAAGCCTCCCGATTAGCCTCGGCCGTCCAGACCGGGCCGGCAGCGTGAGTTTGCATAGAATCACTCTCGCAGCGCGGATCCAAGCAGGGTTCAAACAGAATCATGCCCGCCACCGGACACTGGTCGTGCTGCTCAATCACATCCGCCAAAGAATAGTACGCCAGGCCCGCCCCTGCGGAATCGCCGAAAACATACACTTCCAGCCCTAACTCGCGCCCCCAATCGATGGCGTAGAGCAGCGCCGCCCGGCAATCCGCCACCGCCCGATCCGCCGGAAATTCGGGCGCCAAACGATAATCCGCGGACAGGACTATGGCCCCCAAATACTCAGCCAGCTCAACATTGTGCACATCATCAAACCGGGCTCTGCCAGCCACGTAGCCGCCGCCGTGGAGGGTGAGCAAGATTGGCGCACCGCCCGCCCGACCTTTTGCCGCCGAGGACTGCGCAGCAGGTTGCGGGGTGAAACAACGCAGTTCCATAGGTTGGCCATCCCCGCCGGGGATTTCCCTCACCTCGAGGTTCACTCCGGTCGGGGTTTCTGTGGACATGCCTAACATTCGGTCCCCTTCGCTTCGCATAGTTTGCAGGTCACAAGGTGTTTGTGGGGGGCGTAGCGGCGATTGCTGGCGTCAGTTCGGGGCACAGAAAGCGTTTCCCACCTGGGCGATAGCGGCCACGCCCTCCAGACCAATCAGCACTTCACCAGTTTCCTTTCGCCAGCACTATTCTAGCTGCGGTTGCGTTCCCACCCTGAAAAGTCGGACAAAGTACTCGCCGGAGACTCCAGAAAGACTGGGAATACTAAGGAATAATTTAAATGCTCCGTCGAATAGCGCAACGGGTCAAAAGAGGGTAAAGTTTTACTCGATGATGACTTAGGGTTTTACCAATCTCCCAGTTCACGAATACCTGCGATAGTCCAGCGTTTCGGTAAATTCGAGAGAACGGAACCAGGATATAGAGAAACGAAAGCAGAGGAACAAAGAATGACCAGAGTCCTTTTAGTCGAAGACGATCCCGCCATTGCCGAACCGCTGACCCGCGCCTTACAGCGTGAAGGCTACGAGGTCAGCGCCCACGTTACGGGCGGTTCTGCCCTGAAACAAGTCAATGACTCCGACATGGTGATTTTGGACTTGGGTCTGCCCGATATGGACGGCCTGGACGTAGCCCGCACGATTCGCGCCCAAGGCCTCACCATTCCGATTCTCATTCTGACCGCGCGTACCGGTGAAGTCGACATGGTGGTGGGCCTGGACGCGGGGGCGGACGATTACGTCACCAAGCCTTTCCGGCTGGGCGAGCTGCTGGCCCGCGTGCGGGCTCTGCTGCGGCGTTCCGGCGGGGAAATCACTGAAGAAAGCGACCTCACCGCCCAGGACGTGCGCATTGAGGTCTCCGCTCACCGCGCTTTCCAAGGCACGCGTGAACTGCAGTTGACCGCGAAAGAATTTGAACTGCTGCGGGTGCTGGTGCGCGAAGCCGGCGCCGTCGTGGAACGGGAAGCCATTATGCGCGAAGTGTGGGGCGGGGACCCGTCGGGTTCCACCAAGACCCTGGATATGCACGTCTCGTGGCTGCGCCGCAAGCTCGGCGACGACGCGAACAATCCGCACTACATCACCACCGTGCGCGGCATGGGTTTCCGTTTTGAAACTGCCTAACCCTTGCGCAAGCAAATCCTGATTTCCATCCTCAGCGCGGTCATCATTGCCGTGCTGCTGCTGGGCGTGCCCCTGGCCGCCTTCGCTGTCAATCAGCTGTGGGATTCAGCCCGCGCCGATGTTGACGCGACCGCTAAACAATACGCATTAGCCCTGGACCGCACGTCCCTGACCGGCCACTATGTGACTGACGTGACCGTGGCCAGCTGGCTGTGGCCGGGACGCTCGGCGGACACCAGGGTGGAAGTCACCACTCAGGACGGGCGCGACCTGAGCTTCGGGACTCGCCCAGTTTTCCCGCTCATCTCGCGGGTCGAGACCGCCACGGGAGCCACCCTGACGGTCATTTCTTCGTCAGACAACGCCCGTTCGCGTTCCGTGGTGTTCGTTTTGGTGACACTTTCCGGGGTAGCGGCATCAGTCTTTGTCGGCGCATTTATCGCGTTGCGAGCGTCTCGCCGGATTTCGGCGCCGCTCATTTATCTGTCTGCCCAGGCTGAACAGCTCGGTTCCGGAGGGGTGCGTCCCCGCGTGACCCCCTCCGGGATTGAGGAAATCGACCTAGTGCAAGACGAACTGGTTAGAGCCAGCGAAAACCTGGCGGGGCGTATCGCCGCGGAACGCCAGTTCGCTTCGGACGTGTCCCACCAGCTGCGCACCCCGCTGACCGCCTTGTCTATGCGGCTGGAAGAAATCCAGATGATCAGCAGTGAACCGGAGATACAGCAAGAAGCCGAACAGTGCCTGGACCAGCTTGAACGCCTAACCGGCGTGGTCGAGGACCTAAAACGCAACTCCCAGAATGCCGGCGGGGGCACCACCCAGGCGATTAACGTCGACGAATTCCTGGTGCACCAGCAAAACGAGTGGGAAAACCAGTTCCGGGCGGCGAATCGCCCGCTGGTGTTCCGCAACGAAACCGACCGTCCCGCCCTGGCCACGCCCGGCTCGCTGGGTCAAGTCATCGCCACCCTCCTGGAGAATTCATTGAAGTACGGGGCGGGTACGACCACGGTGCGCGCCAAGATGAGCGGCAACAAGAAGGGCATGTATTTCGAGGTCAGCGACGAGGGCGCGGGGGTGGATGACGAAATCGCCCCGGATATTTTTAAGAAGGGCGTCTCGGGGCACGGTTCGACCGGGATTGGCTTGGCGCTGGCGAAACAGCTCATCGAAGCCGACGGCGGGAAACTGGAACTCATTGTGCGCCGCCCCCCGACTTTCCAGGCTTACGTCGCCACCGTGCCAGCGTCGCTGGATCCGAACAAGGTTTTGCCCCAGGGCGCCATTATTTCCGTGTCCCACCCCAAGCGCCGGTTCTGACTTTCCCGGGCTCGTCGGCGATTTTCCCCGGTGAAGGGCGTTTGCCCGGATAGGATTTTTTTGTGGACGATTTTCGGGAAGGTAACTGGCTGTTGCGCGCCGAGGCCGCGGCCGGTTTGCGGGCACTGCACCGGGCCGGGCAACAAGTGAAAATGATTTACATCGACCCGCCCTACAACACCGGAAACACTTTCGCCTACCACGACCGGCGCGCCAAGGACGAGTGGCTCGCCATGATGAGCCCGCTGTTGGCCGCGGCGCGTGAACTGCTCAGTGCTGATGGTCTCATCTTTATCTCGATTGACTTTAACCAGCTGTGTGAACTGAAACTCGAGATGGACCGTATTTTCGGCACCGCAAACCTGATTGGTAACTTCGTGTGGGTTTCTAACCTGAAAGGCCGCCAGTTGGGGGCCGGACCGGCGGGAACGCACGAGTACATCTTGACTTATGCCCGCGATGCCACCCAGGTAGGCCAGCTCCGCGGCCGCACCGAGCTTTTGCAAAAACTCATGCCTACCGTGTACCGCCTGCCCCAACGCCAGGTGAAACACGATGCGTGCGGGGCTTATGTCACCAAGAACGAGCTGTACAACACGAACTCGAAGTTCAACGAGGTCACCGCCCCGTCTATGGTGTTCGACATTCACTATCATCCCCAGACCGGGGCGGTGCGCACCAGCGAGGTCGGGACTGTGGACCCCGAACTGACAGTTGCCGGCTGGGTCTGCGCCCACCCCCACCCGAATGCGAAACCGGGACTGAAGTATCACGCTTGGCGCTGGTCGCGAGCCAAGGTGGAGCGCGATTACGCTGACCTGGAATTTCAGGTACACGGCCGGGGGGCGCATCGCAGCCTAAAGATTTATACGAAAATCCGTAACTTTCACGAAACTGCCCTGAAAGACCTGGTCATGGGTCCCTCGACGATTTCGGGGCAGCGGGAACTGCAGCGTCTGGGGCTCGGTGGACTGTTTGAAACCCCGAAGCCCACGGGACTGCTGCAAGTCCTCATCGAAGCCGCTACCAGCCCCGGCGACACGGTCTTGGATTTTTTTGCCGGCTCGGGCACCACCGGGCAGGCGGCGCACGCCACCGGGCGGCGTTTTTTCCTGATTCAGCTGGAAGAGCCCTTTAGCGCGGTGAAATCCGGCCCGGCTGGCGAACAGGGGCTGCACACTATCGCTGACCTGACCGCCGCCCGACTGCGGGCTGCCAAAGTTCCCTTCCACGAACTGCGCTGTTAGCCAGCTTGGCGCGGGTGCAGGCCCGCTCGCGCACTGTTTCACTAAGCGGCTGGAGCGCGCTTGGCTGCCGAACCACAGTGCCACCGCCAGCCACGAAACGTACCCGGACTGGGCAATCACTATCTCCCACCGGGTGATGCGCTGCCTCGCACCACCGCGCCACCGACCGTTTCGTGCCATCGCACCACCAACCGTCTTGTGCCACCGCCCTCGACCACCCTCACCGACCTTCACCGCCCTCCGCCAACCATGACCTGTCTTCACCAACCCGGCTCCCCTAAAACCGTTGAAAAACCGCGAAATTCCTGGTAAATCCGACTTGTGCTAGGCTTGGAACCCGGGAAAGTCCCACTAATTTGCCACCCATCAGGAAGGCTATATATATGAATTCGCCCAGCCACAAAGGCTTCGACACCTACCTTTTGATTTCCGGATTCGCCCTGTTCGCCATGTTTTTCGGCGCCGGCAACCTGATATTTCCCTTCCAAGTCGGGGTCAGCGGCGGGGCCAACGTGATTCCCGCGGTTATCGGAGTTTTGCTGACGGGCGTGCTGTTCCCGGTGGCGGGGATGATGGCGGCCTCCACGGACGCTTACGGAGCCGGGCGGATTGCGGACCGCATCGGACACATTCCGGGGCTGGTTTTGACCGTGGCTATCTTTCTGTTTTGCGGGATGCTTTACGCGATGCCCCGCGTGGCGACCGTGTCTTGGGAAATGGCGGTGCGGCCTTTGACCAGCCTCGGGGCCCAGACCGGAGATAGCCCTGCGAATCATGTTGGGCTGTTTATTTACTCGTTGATTTTCTTTGCCATCGTGTTGATTTTGCTCAACCGTCCCGACCGGATGCTCGATCGCATCGGGCAATACCTGACCCCAGCGCTGCTGATTTTGCTGCTGGTGATGATTGCCATCGCCATGTTTAAACTGCCCAGTGTCGAGACACTCCACCCTGATCCGGCTTACCAGGCATCGCCCTTTACCGCCGGGCTGAAAACCGGCTACGGCACGATGGATGCCTTGGCCTCCCTGGTGTTTGGCGTCGTTATCATTACCCAGCTACACGCTCATGGTTACAACGAAAAGCGTTCCGTGTTCCGGGCGACGACCTTTACCGCCGGGATTGCCGGAGCGTCCCTGGCCATCGTTTACACCGGCTTGGCTTTCGTGGGTACCCGCGTGGCTGACCAAGAAATTGCCAACCCGGCCGCCGGTCTATCCCTGGCGGCGCAAATGATTTTCGGTCCGGTCGGTCAAAGCCTGTTCTCGATTATCGTGTTCCTGGCCTGCCTGACCACCGCCACCGGGCTGATGGGAGCCTCGACCCAATACTTCTGCGACCTGTTCCCGAAGGTACATCGATCCGCCATGCTGGGGATTCACGTAGTGGTTTCCCTGCTGGTGGCCAACCTGGGCTTAGAGAACATCCTCGCCATCGTGGTGACGATTGGTTTGGCGACCTATCCCCCAGCTATCTGCCTGATTCTCATCGCCCTGCTGGATTACACCATGAAACGCCAGCTGTTCTGGACCTACCGGCTTTCCGCGTGGGTGGCCACCATCATCGGGATTTTTGAGGCCATCTCCACTTTCAAGCTGCCGGCTTGGGAGGACGTCAGCGGTTGGCAGCAAGCTCTGCAAGGTGTTTTGCATGTCCTGCCGTTGGGGGATGTCCAGATGGGTTGGCTGACCCCCGCTTTGGCCGGGGTCGCGGTGGGTATCGCCATTGACCTGCTGCACCCCATCGATGTGGCCAAGCTGCCGGTTTCCCAGACCCCGACCGGGATTCCTGACCGGGACTCGGAGACAGACGAACTGCCGGTTGAGAGCTAACCTCCGGCACCGAATACATAAAAATACGTTGGGCACTGCATCTGCAGTGCCCAACGTATTTAAGCCAATAAAGCGAAAAAAGCTAATAAACCCCTCGCTGCTACCGATAGGGAACGTGGGTGAAATTTGCCCACCCGAGGATTTCTTGATGGAAGTGGTCAGCATGGATGCTATCGGACTGAGTAATTACGCGGCGATGAACGGAATCAAGCCGTCGACTCAAGGCTAAACGAGCTTAAAAACCAAGGATTCGTCATTACCGGCTCAACAGCCGCTTATGACGAATCCGAACTGTCCCAGGTTTTGTTCCATTTATTATACGGGGGTCACTTGTTTGAACCGGTGTTCATTAAAACTTGCGATGACCTGCTCGGGTATGGCGTAGCCCAGGGATTCGTGGAGACGGATATTGTCCCACCAGTGCACCCAGTTCAGGGACACCCATTCGACTTCTTTGCCTAATCTTCGGGTTCGGGGGTAGATTGACTCGGCTTTGTAAAGGCCGTCAACGGTTTCGGCTAGCGCGTTTCGTAGGAATTCACCAACAGTTTCGGCCGATGAATTGATACCGGCAACTGCCAGCCGTTCACTGTATTTATTGCTTGCGTACTGCGATTCGCGGTCAGCCTGATGGACTAGACCATCAAGATTGTATTTAGCGCAACTCATTGCCTGCCAAATGGTGCAAGACCCATCCGCCTCCAGCCGGTCACCCACCATCCAAACCGGGCGATTCTTGAAATCTATCAAATACCTCTTAGACATGCTCCTAATCCCCTCAAAAATGGGGAGGAACAAACCCAGTACGCTTCACTCCTAATCTGACAGAAGTGCTCAATTTTTAAAATGCCAAAACTGCTCAAATATCAGATACCACTAACAACAATCTATTTTCGCGCTCAAACTATGTGAGGCACCACACCGCCCTCGCGCTCAAAATATGTAAGGAACGCCAGACTCTTGACCATCGAGAAACCGTATAGTAGCATATTGGTGTAGCGTGGCCCTATCGAAGGAGATAAAAATGTACACATCTGCTATAAAACACAGGTTAGCTTTCGTATTTACAGGCGTGTTATCTGCTTGCCTGCTCGCCTTCAGCCCTTTCATCCCCTACGGTAATGCTACCGCGCTGTCCGGAGATTCTGAACTGCATCAACTTCAAGACAAAGCGCGCAGCGGTGTACAGCTGAGTAACGCCGAATTACAAATCCTGGCTGACCCTTATCGTATTCCTGAGTTTGCCAACCTCAGCGACTCAGAAAAAGCATTGATAGCGAAGCACAACTCCGACTTCTCACAACCTATAACGATTTCATTTGACCCAAGCACAGGAATGGCTGTTTCTGTCAAAGAAACGTCAGCATCGGCAGAATTGCAATCAGTTACGATACATAATCCGTGCCGTACCGGAGACACTTGCTTGCTAACTACTAAAGTACCTTACGCGATCTTCGGACTGTCTGGGGTAGGTGTGGCGACCAGCCCGTACTGGCAATACAGGTCATCAATATACGCAGGAAATCACTGGGTGTCAGATATTTGCTGGATAGGAGAAAGCTGCGTTAAAGGCGCACTCGCGCCCGGAGCCTCTTTCAACTGGGGTGGCAGACTTGTCACCATGACCTCTATACGACTGCTGTCATAGAACAGCATGCCAGCTAGCAGTAACTAACTGGGGTTGCCCGCAAAATTACCTTTAGCCCTAGCCCTGTCCTTTAGCCCCCCCAAAAAATGTTGCATATTAAAACACTTGGGGCGGGGTGCCCCCAGGCAACCCACCCCAAGTGATGAAACGAAGACTACTTCAGGGTAACCTCGGCGCCGGCCTCTTCGAGGTCAGCCTTGGCCTTCTCAGCGTCTTCCTTCTTGGCGCCTTCGAGGATGGCCTTGGGAGCGCCATCAACCAGGTCCTTGGCTTCCTTCAAGCCCAGGCCGGTCAGGGCCTTGACGACCTTGATAACCGGCACCTTGGAGGAGCCAGCGCTCTCAAGCACTACGTCAAACTCGGTCTTTTCCTCGCCACCAGCAGCTTCACCACCAGCAGCCGGAGCAGCCGCCACGGCCACCGCGGCCGGAGCAGCGGCGGTCACGTCAAAGACCTCCTCGAACTTCTTAACGAAGTCAGAGATCTCAATCAGGGTCATATCCTTGAACACGTCGATCAGTTCATCAACAGTCATTTTCGCCATTTTAGGCATCCTTTCGGTTTATCCGCCTGGTGGTTCCTGTACACCGGGCGTTGCTCGCTAGGGCGAGCGCATTTCTCTTTGAATCTAGGTCTAAAGTAAAGCGCCTTAGGCCGCGAGTTTTTCGCGGTAGGCGTCGATGGTGCGAACCGTCTTGGAGGCCGAAGCCTGGAACAGCCCGGCAGCGCGAGTTTGCAGCGCCTTGAGCAATCCAGCGGACTTCGCCAGCAAAACTTCGCGGGATTCCAGGGAAGCGAGTTTCTTAACGGCGTCAGTATCGAGGATTTCCCCGTCCATGATGCCAGCCTTTAGAACCAGCGCTTTGTTATCCTTCGCAAAGGTATCCAGAGCCTTGGCGACGCTAACAACATCACCATCGGCCGGGACGAAAGCGATAGCGGTCGGCCCCACGAGATATTCGTCGAGACCTTCCAGCCCAGCTTCCTTCATAGCCAGTTTCGCGAGCTTGTTCTTCGCTACGGAGTAACGTACTCCTACCCCAAGCGAGGTACGCAGCTCTTTCATCTGCTTTACGGTCAGACCACGGTATTCGGTCAAAATGACAGCGGCGGAGTCCTTCGCGGATGCCGCGAGAGACTGCACATCTGTGACTTTATCAGGCCTTGCCATGAGCCCTCCTTCCGTTTTTAGCCGGCGTCACGGAGTTTTGGGCAATAGAAAAGCCCCGGGCGCAAGATCCGGGGCGTACAGTTACGGTTTCCGCCCTCTCAGGGGTTTTGTCCCTGCACAAGGTCGGTGGGTACCGTTCGTGATTCGCTTATCGTTTCCTGCGCAGGCTCAGCTATCGCTGAATTATCCAATCGGACCGGCGGTCTTAGGCTCGTATAGACTAGCACATCACCCGCCTGGAGCCAAATCTGCGCCTTCCCTTGACGCGTGAAAGCTCATCGGCACCCTAGGGGCGAGGCGTGCGTACCAGGAGCTGTTCGATAGCGTGGCGGCGGCGGTTCAGAGTGGCGCCGGGCTGGTCGAACTTGGTGAACTGCCAGGGCGCCGCCAGGCTCATGAACGTGTTGATGGCGACTTCCGGGCTGGTTTTCATTTCGTTTTGCAGCCAGGAACGAATAATTACGAAAGTGTTTTGCACCTGCTGTTCGGCAGCCATGGCAACCCACAGGTCGCCGTTGTCTTCCCCGGAATAGGTCACGTAATCCAGGACGTAGCGGCGCAGATACTGGTGAAAGTAGTCGCTGAAATAGCCGCGTGTTCCTGACGAGGGCACGTCAAGGAAAATATGGCGGTACACCTCAGCGTGACTGGCGATGTGTTCCAGCAGTTCGATATAAATCTGACGCCAGCGCAGCAGGTAGTTTTCTCGGCTGGCGCTGAGCAGCTGACCGATGGCGGGGAAAAATTCGTGGATTTCCGTCAGCAGACACTTGGCCAACAGTTCGGCGGGACTGGAGGCGTGGGCGTAAAACGTGCCCCGAGACACGCCCGCTGCTTTCGTCAGTTCCGACACTGACACGTCTTCCGGAGCCCGGGTGGCGCAGAGACACAAAATGGCGTCATTCAGGCTGTCCCGCGCGCGGGCATAGCGCGGATCCATCACCACCTCACCGGTCGGAAAACTCACAGGCTCATTTCTTGCCACAAATTTATTGTGGCACAACCAGCGGACAAGCTGAAACATTAATAAAGAATTACGCAACATTCTATTGAACACCTGTGCAATAGGGCGTAATATAAATCCCGAAGCAAAGTGGCTTCATTTGAACTGCGGAAAAGGAACACTTATGGCACAACAGAGCGAAAAGACCTCGGGAATTTCCCGACGGTCATTTTTACAATGGTCCGGTGTGGCTGCTGGAACCGCAACCTTGCTGAGCGTGGAAGGCTCACTGCCGGGCTCTTTGGCAGCCAACGCCGCCGCACCTGACGACACAAAGCTGGTGTGGTCGGCTTGTACCGTGAACTGTGGTTCGCGCTGCCCGCTGCAGCTGCAGGTCAAGAACGGTCGGGTGGTGCGAGTTCTGCCGGACGACACCGGTACGAACGAACTCGGTTCACAATCCGTGCGCGCTTGCGTGCGTGGTCGCTCCATCCGGCACCGGATTTACAATCCCGACCGGCTAAAGAAGCCGCTGAAGCGCAAACCCGGCACGAAACGCGGCGCCGGCGAATGGGTGGAAATCAGCTGGGAGCAAGCCCTGGACGAAATCGCCCAAAAGATGAAGGAAATCAAGTCCAAGTACGGCAACGAAGCCTTTTACATCAACTACGGTACCGGCACCCTTGGGTCTGTTGTTTCGACCTCGTGGCCCCCGGATGTGACCGCTTTTGCCCGCCTCATGAACTGCTGGGGTGGCTACCTGGATCACTATTCCGACTACTCCACCACGGAAATCACCACCGCCTACCCATACTTTTACGGGACTTGGTTTGGATCAAACTCGCTCGATGACGCGGCGCGTTCAAAGCTACAGGTCATGTTTGGTAACAACCCGCTGGAAACTCGCATGAGCGGGGGCGGGCTGACGTTCACCACCCTGGAGACGAAAAAGGCTTCCGGGGTGCGCACCATCATCATCGACCCGCGCTATTCCGAAACTGCCGTTGACTTGGCGGACGAGTGGGTGGCGTTGCGTCCGGGGACGGATGCGGCTCTCGTTGCGGGCATGATTCACGTCATGCTCCAGGAAAACCTGCATGACCAAGCCTTCCTGGACACCTATTGCGTGGGCTTCGACGAAGCCCACATGCCGCCCGGCGCTCCCGCAAACGCGTCTTACCGCGCCTATATCGAAGGCAAGAAGGACGGCATTGAAAAGACCCCTCAGTGGGCCAGCGCAGTCACCGGCGTGCCGGAACAAACCATCCGCCAGCTGGCTCGTGAAATTGCCACCGCAAAACCCTGCGCGATTACCCAGGGCTGGGGCCCGCAACGCCACGCCAACGGAGAAAACACAGCCCGCGCTATCTTCCTGCTGGCTTGCGTGACCGGCAACGTGGGCATCCCCGGCGGCGGCAACGGCGCCCGAGAATCCTCCCCCGCCCTCGGGGTCGGCAAGAACCTGACCACCTCGAAACCGAACCCGTCGATGAAGATTATCTCGGTGTTCTCGTGGCTGGACGCCATTGAGCACGGCGAAAAGATGGACACGTTCAACTCGGGTGTGATGGAAAAACCCGAACTGGGGGTGCGTAACTTTAAAGTCCCGGTCGATGAGAGCGGCACCCCAACCAACACGAAGTTGGAAGTCCCCATTAAGATGGTGTGGCAATACGGCGGGAACTCGCTGGTCAACCAAACTGGGGAAAACGCCGCTTCTGTGAAAATCCTCCAGGATGAATCCAAGTGCGAACTCATTGTCGATTGCGACATTCAAATGACGGTGTCTTGCCGTTACGCCGATTATGTCCTGCCCGGCACTTCCGCCGCCGAGGAATCCGACTACCACGCCGGGGAAAACGGCGCGCCGATGGCTTACGGGATTGTTTCCTCGCAAGCCATCAAACCCCTGTATCAGTGCAAGGACGTTTACACGATTTGCACCGAACTGGCCGACCGCCTGGGCATAAAGGATGACTTCACCGAAGGCAAGACCCGCGAGGGCTGGCTGAAAGAGGCGATTGACACCGCACGCGCTGACGACCCCGAACTGCCCACCTTTGAGGAATGGAAAAAGATGGGGGTCTACCGCCGCTACGAAGGGCCGGTCGTCTCGATGGAAGACTTCCGCACGGATCCGCAGGCCAACCCCCTGCCCACCCCCAGCGGAAAGATTGAAATCTATTCCCAGCGCATCGAACAGATGGCTACCAAGTGGACTTTTGACGACTTCCGCGAAAAGGCCGAGGGTGACCGGCTGGTGCCGCTGCCCGAATATGTTGAGACTTGGGACGGACCGGCCGCTGCCATGACCGGCAGATATCCGCTGCAATGTATCGGCCACCACTTCAAAGGCCGGACCCACTCAACGTATGGAAACGTGGACTGGCTGCGGGAAGCTCACCTGCAAACCATCTGGATTAACCCGATTGACGCCAAGGCTCGCGGGATTAAGAACGGCGACTTGGTGTTTGCCTACAACGACCGCGGCACCGTGAGGATTGAAGCAAAAGTCACTCCCCGCATTGCTCCCGGAGTCGTTTCCCTGCCTCAAGGTGCCTGGTACCATCCGGTCGACGCCTCCGAGGTGAAACCCCCGGCCGGTGCCAACCGAGATATTCCGGTGGACATTGGTGGAAACACCAACACTTTGTCCTCGCTGCGTCCCTCGCCCCTGGCGCACGGCAACGCGGTACACACCATCACCGTGGAAATTGAGAAGGCTTAGGAGGACACATCATGGCTGAAAACTTCACGAAAGCTGGCGCCAAGTACGGGTTCTATTTCAACCAGACCCGCTGCAACGGCTGCAAAGCCTGCCAGATTGCCTGTATCGATAAACACGACCTGCCGCTGGGCGTACACTGGCGCAAAGTCGCGGAATACTCCGGCGGGACCTGGAAAGTCCAAGGCAACACCTTCCAACCGAAAGTGTTTGCCTACTATGTCTCCATCTCTTGCAACCACTGCGAATACCCGATCTGCATGGAGGTTTGCCCCACCACCGCGATGAGCCGCCGCGAGGACGGCACCGTATACGTGGACGAATCGAAATGTGTGGGCTGCCGCTACTGCCAGTGGGCCTGCCCCTACGGCGCGCCCCAGCTCAACCCGGAGACCGGACATATGTCGAAGTGCGACCTGTGCTACGACTACCGTTCGGAGGGCAAAGATCCGGCCTGTGTCGCGGCTTGTCCCTCGCGCGCTTTGGAATGGGGACCCATCGAGGAACTCCGTAAGAAACACGGCAACCTCAACGGTATTGCCCCCCTGCCCGACCCGTCCTTGACGGAACCGCACCTGGTCATCGAAGCACACCGGGACGCGGAACCGTGGGATCAACCCACCGGCGAAATCACCAACCCGAAGGAGATCTGAAAATGGAAGAACTCCCTATGATTCTGTTTACCGTCATCGCCCAGATGGCAATCGGGGCTTTTTGGGCTCTGGGATTTGTCCAACTGCTCGGACGGCTGCGCAAACTGCCTGGTGAAGCCATAGACCGGGTGACCGACACATCCTTGTTCGCGGTCGGACCGCTGCTGATTCTCGGTTTCTTCGCGGCGTTTTTCCACCTAAACGACCCGTTCCACGCCCCGTTCACGCTGCTACACGTCGGCTCCTCGTGGCTCAGCCGCGAACTGTTGAGCGGGGTGTTGTTCGGCGGTTTCGGTTTCGTTTTTGCCGCGTGCCAGTGGAATAAGTGGCTGAGCCGCACCGTCCGCGATGTGCTGGCGGTCCTCACCGCCCTGAGCGGCTTGGCCCTGCTGACCTCGATGAGCGGAGTGTACTGCACCGTCAGGACCATTCCGGCGTGGCACACCCCCGCGGTTCCCGTGTTCTTCTTTGCTTCGGCTCTGTTGACCGGCCCGCTCGCGGTGGCGCTGAGCCTGCTACTGGTGTGGAAAAAGGCACTGTCCGCGACCGAAGCCGCTCCCGAAGTAAAGGGATGGCGTTCGCACCTCGCGGTAGGCCAGATTAGCGACGACCTGAAGTCGCTGGTGCACTCCGCCATGCAAATCCTCACCATCGTGGGCGCAGCCAGCGGCATCGTCATCATGATTACCTACCCGGCTTACCTGTTAGGTCTGCATCAGCAGGGCGGGGCGGCGGCGCAGGTCGCCGACGTCATCTCGGGTGGTTTCCTGACCTGCCGCCTGATTCTGTTAGGTATCGCGGTCATCGGCGCTGGCGTGTTTGCTTTCACTCAGATTCGTTTGCATACGCAACCCACAACTACCCTGACCGTGTTGCTGTGCGGTTCCTTGCTGCTGGCTTTCTTCAGCGAACTGATGGGCCGAGCCGTCCACTACGAGGGCTTGTGGCATGTAGGCTTGAATACAGTGCAAAACGTTATCGCACCCTAACTGGGGTCCTAGAGAAAACTCGGTGGCTCCCGGCGCATAACCGGGAGCCACGCTTTATGACAGAAGGAAGATACCCATGAGTCAGCACATCGACGCCCCTTATCTCGATGCTTTTGCGGCGTCTTTTCTGGTTTTGGGCCGACTGCACCTGGGTCACGCGACCACGGACACCCGCCGCGACATCTACTCGAAACTCTCCGACTGGCCTTTCTGGTGCGAGCCCTCCCCCCTCCCCGAACTCGCTGACCTCCAGACGGACGCCCACGCCGCCCTCACCCGCGGCACCGACCTGCTGCAACGCTCTTGGGAAAGTCACGAGGACGACCAGACGATTCGCATGGATCAGGACTTCCTCTACGGGGTTTCGGCCCATGCCCGAGTTTCGCCTTTCGAGTCCGTACATGTTGGCGAGGAGCAGCTGGTGTTCGATACCGAGACGATTCAAGTCCGGATGTACTACTCTCAGCTGGGTTTGCAGGCTCCCCGGCTGCACACCGAACCGGATGACCACCTGGGGCTGGAGTTCGCCTTTCTGTCCCAGGGCTGCCAGCAGATGATGGCAGCGCTGGAACAGGACCAAACGGAGGACTTCACCCGCGTGCGCGACATCGTCACGGCTTTCACGGCCGAACACCCCCTGCGCTGGGTTCCCGCGACTTTGCGCGAGGCCGAGGCGCAGGCTCACACCGCCTGGATGCAGGGGGTCGAGGCCCTGAGCTACGCCGCTTTTGCGTCTTGGTGCGTGGCTCTGTCCACCCGGGAGTTGCTCGCCTCCGCGGACGTGGTGTCGGGATTCGCCGCTCCCTACCGGGGCATTACGCCCGGTCACAAGGGAGTTGCGGTGGGTAAGTTCGGCGACCCCGGCGTGGCGGGGGCGGCTCGCGACGCGGCGGACACTGCCGCTCCCGCTCGAGATAGCGAACCTAGCGAACCCGGACACCCCGGCGACCACACTTCGGAAAACCCCGCCCGATGAAAGATTCCCTGCGTGAGCTGCTGCGCTTTTTGAGCGCCGGGGAAGTTCCCGAAACCCTGATCTTGGCCTGCGACCACAGCCTCCGACCACGTGTGCCTCGCCGGGCGTGTGCGCTGCATTACGATGCTTGCTGGGGCGAGGCACCGTTGGGTTCTATCGCCCAGATTCTGGCACTAGGGGTGGGCCAGATTGCTTTCGTGCCGTGTTCCAGGGACGGGGGTTTGGGCCGGCTGTTGCAGCTCGGCGAGGAGTTTTTTCCCGGCCGCTTGCGACTGTGGGAGACGCCTCACCAGGGCGGGTTTGCCGGAAAATGGGTCGAGGTTTCACAGCTCGGGGTGTCGCGCCGGTCGTTCTTAGGGCTATCCACCACGTGTGTCCTGGATCTCAGCGCCAATTGGCAAGAACGCAGCGCGCAGGCTTTTGCCCTATTGGGGGTGAGCGAGCCGCCGCCGGACCCACCACCGGCGTGGACACTGCAGGTCAGCGCCTGCAACGTTTGCGGGGTATGCGTTGCGGCTTGCCCCCACCAGGCTTTGTCCCTCACGCCTGACCCCGAGGACGCCAATCTGTTCACCCTCACCCAAGACCTAGCGCGCTGCGAAGCCGACGGCACCTGCCTGAAACTGTGCCCGCCCCGCACCTTAGCGGTGCAAGGCCACCCCACTTGGGCAGAAATCCACAATAATGCGACCCGAACCCTGACCGCGGTGAAAACGAAAGTCTGTCCCTCGTGCCACAACCGTTTCCCCGCCGGTACAGGCGAGCTCTGCCCCTTGTGCGCCTTCCGGCAAGACCACCCCTTCGGCTCAGCTATGCCCATGCATTCCTCACACGATTAGGACTGATACTCTGAAATTAGCTAAGTTAAATTTGTCAAGATTGACCATGCATCTGCCAGAAAAATGGGCAAATTTTGTCCCCGGTGAAAAAATGCAATATTTCAATTGAAGTGATTCTTGCGGCGAGACATAGCTGGTGCAAGAGTGAAGCAAGAGGCCATCAAACGGGCAAACCCAAATTACAGAGGCCTCTAATTGAAAACTCTCACGTAGCTAACTTTTGCGGGATTTCTTTCACCCGCATACAATAATACGAAAAATTCAATGTTAAAGGGATTGTCAATTATGAATACACGGATTGCAGATTACCTAGGGTTGTTTATAATTTTTACCTTTTACGTACTGTATTTTACATTGTCCCCCAGTCGCGAAAATCCATTTATAATTTTCACCGTCATCCTCCTGATTTTAAGCCTTATTTCCATACTGACTTCGTTCGAGGAATTATTTACAACATTCAATAAAAATCCACTCATCTTTAGGACCTGCTGTATAACTTTAATCCTAATAGGGGTCTTTTTTTTGGGATTCTTCGTTGGAATCTCCTGGTCAAGCAGCTACCCCTTTTTGCTGTGGGATTACGCCGCCGAAGTTTCTGCCCCTTGCTTGATGATGCTCTACTTCCCAGCCACAACATTGTGGCGACTCGCCAAAAAGCTCGAAAATTCGCAAATACACCAGGCATGTATGGATAGTTCCAAATAAGTGACCTTAAACTGGTGGGGCCAAGGTTGCCCCTGACCCCACCATGAAGAAAGTGCTTATTCCTTAGTCGCTAAGGACAGCGGAATGGAAGGACCCATCGTCGTTGAGGTGACGGCCTTCGTGATGTAGCGGCCTTTGATGGTCGCGGGACGCAGGCGCTCAATCTCTTCCAGAACAGCCCGGAAGTTTTCGGCCAGCTGGGCGGCCTCGAACGAGCACTTACCGACGATGAACTGCAGGTTAGCGTGCTTGTCGACGCGGAACTCGATACGACCACCCTTGATGTCCTTGACGGCCTTCGCCACGTCCATGGTGACGGTACCGGTCTTGGGGTTCGGCATCAGGCCACGCGGACCGAGCACCTTACCCAAGCGACCAACCTTGCCCATCAAGTCAGGAGTCGCTACGGCCACATCAAAGTCAGTGTAGCCTTTGGAGACCTTCTCGATGAGTTCGTCCCCACCGACCTCGTCAGCGCCCGCCGCCTCGGCGTCAGCGGCCTTATCACCTACGGCAAAAACCAGGACCCGAGCGGTTTTGCCGGTGCCGTGAGGCAGAGAAACGGTGCCGCGCACCATCTGATCAGCCTTGCGGGGGTCAACGTTCAGACGCATCGCAACCTCTACGGTCGCGTCAAACTTCACGCTGGAAGTTTCCTTGACCAGCTTGAAGGCGTCGTCGATGGGATAGAGAGTGTCGGGAAGAATCTTCTTCGCGGCCTCGTTGTATTTCTTGGCGTGTTTCATGTTCTGCTCCTTACGCAGTCGTGGTGTGGGCAAACACTAAGCCCCTCCACAGTTTTTGACGATTAACCGACCGTGATGCCCATGGACCGAGCGGTACCCGCGATAATCTTCTTCGCGGCCTCGATGTCATTAGCGTTGAGGTCTTGCATTTTTTCCGAAGCGATCTTTTCTACCTGATCCCAGGTCAGATTCGCTACCTTGACGGTGTTCGGGGTGCCCGAACCCTTCGGAACGCCCGCGGCCTTGCGAATCATCTCGGAGGCCGGCGAGGTCTTCAGCACGTAGTCGAAGCTGTGATCCTCGTAAACGGTGATTTCCACAGGAACCACGGAGCCGCGCATCGACTCGGTCTTGGCGTTGTAGTCCTTGCAGAATTCCATAATGTTTACGCCGTGTTGGCTCAATGCCGGGCCAATCGGCGGTGCCGGGTTTGCCCCACCGGCTTGAATCTGGAGTTTGATAACTCCGATGACTTTTTTCTTAGCCATATTTTCGGGTCCTTTTCAATAGGGGTGTCGACCTGGCAGGTTTCCACCCAAACTTCTCTGACTTTGTGAAGGCCGTGTTGACACGGTTTCCACTCGGTCTGCGTCGTTTTCTCACGGCGGTTTCCGCCGCAAAACGCCACCCATTTGTGGGCAGCAAAAGGTGCGCGCCATCAAGACGCACAAGGAAATATTCTAACGCTCCCCCGGCTTTTACACCAATTTAGCCGATTCCCAAGTGCGCGGCGGAGGGCCGGGGCAGGAATACCATCAACACGTAAAACCCCAGCAGCACCAAGAAACCGAAGTGCAGGCCTACAGCCGCCAACAGCAACCCCAGCAGCAGCGGCGTCACGATCGCACCAATCCCCGAAAGGGAACTGATGACCGCCGCCGCGTACTCCTTGTGCACCCCCGGCAAGCCGGAAAACTCGGTGGCACTGATGGGATACAGACAGCTGACCCCGACACCGCTGATGAACAAACCGACCACCGCGACACCGACTGAGGGCACGAAAGCGACCGCAGCGGTGCCGAAAAATCCTAGCCCCACAAATACCCACCAGGCCCAATAGCGCCGGGCAAAGGCAGCCCCACCCAGACGACCCACCGCCATGCCGATGGCGAAAGCGGTCGCTAAGCCAGAAGCGAGAGCCAAGTCAACCCCCAATTCCCGCAGGCGCGTCACCGCCCAGGCATACATGGCGAACTCGACTCCGGCCGTGAGGATGAGCCGCAGGATTTGGGAAATCAACAGCCACTTGGAGGGCTTCACGCTGGACGTGCTGTGGTTGCCAGGGGGCACCTCCGCAGCAGCGGGGGTCGGCGCGTCACTGCCAGCAGCACCCGTTGCGGAAGACGACTGAGTTGGCACGCTCAAACCCTTTTGCAAAACCTTACGGAATGGCACGGCCGGGAGCCTCCATCCCCACACCAAGGTCGGCACGGCCATCAGCAAAACAAACCACAACGCCATCCGCCCAAAACCGGGAAACACGCGCTCTACCAGGGCAAAAACTACCGTCGTAGCAATCGACACCGAGGAGGAAATCCCGACGGTTAGTGACAGGTACTTTGTCCCCTCGGTACCGACGAAAGTCCCGGCTACCGCAGCCGAAACCGTACTGCCACCCAAGCAGGCCAAGGTCACCCCCACCAAGCTGACCACAATCGAGGGACTCCACTCCACCATCGCTGTTCCCAGCAGAACCAACAGCGGGGCAAGCCGCAGCGACCAGACCGGGCCGTTGCGCATCACCCACGGCGCCAGCAACCCCGACACCAGCATTCCAAAGCCGTAGGCGGCACCCAGCCAAGTGAAAGCCTCGGGTTTCGCGCCGAGGTCGCGCGACAGGGTGGCGATGAGGGAACCGGCGGCGGTGACATAGAAACCCGCCATCGACAGCCCAATCGCCATCGGCGGGAACATCCGCTTTTGGTTGTGCCAGATTTCCGGCCCCACGTTCGCGGGATTCTGAGGATTTACTGCGTTCACGTCACTCCTTCATTTTCTCGCGGCAACCGAGCGTGGTTGACGGGGAAAGAAAACAAAGATAATGGCCACCACCAGCGCTATTGCCAGGAATCCGGCGGAACCCGCGAAGGACAGCACGTAGCCGTGGCTCCAGGCGTTCGCTAAGGCCAGGTCTGCTCCCGGCGCGGTGGCTTCCAGACCAGCAGTCGCTGCGAAGAACACGCCGGTGAGGATGGCCGAACCAATGGCGGTAAAGATGCGCTGGCCGGTTTGCTGAATGCCTCCGGCGATACCGCCTCGGGAGGGAGAAACCTCCAGCATCGTTTGAGTTTGGTTTGCTGACCCCATCGAACCCGAGCCGAAACCCAGCACCGCCAGCCCGATACTGATGAGCCACACGGAACCGCCGCGGGCAAACATCACCGCCATCACCGCGGTCAACACCACCCCCACCAGCATTATCACCAGCGACCAGGCCTGGATAGCCCGGCCGTGCTTGATGGTCTGGCGCGCCACGGCGATGGAAGTCAACCCGGACAGAATCGCTCCGGGCATCCCGCTGAGACCCGCAATGAGCGCGGTTTGACCGAAACCGTTTTGCAAGAACATGGCGTTGATGGCGTAGACGGAAGGCACCCCCAGGAACTGGATGGCGCCAATCGCGCTGGCAAAGCTGTAGGAGGGGATTTTGAACAGCCGCAAGCTCACCATCGGGTAGCGTCCTCGTGCCTCGTAAGCCCGCTCCCACCAGACCCAGAAGCCCAGCACCGTGAGAGACACGGGAATCAGGGCAAAACGCCACAGCGACCCGGTGGTTACAAAAGGCAACATCATGCCGATAACGGCTGCCCCGAGCAGGATCATCCCCAGCGGGTCAAGGTCAACCCGGGAGCGCTTCGGGGCTTTCTTTCCAGCCTTGGTGGCCCGGGCAATGTCGGCTTCCAAGGCTTCGATGCGGGCACGGCGCGCAAAAATTCGTTCCCGTTTGAACGGCAGCCACAGCAACGCACAGACGACCCCAATCAGACCCAACGGCAGGTTCAGGGAAAACGCCAGCCGCCAGCCTTGTTCCCGTCCAAAAATCGCAATCAAGACGCCCGCCAACATCGGGCCCAAAGCCACGGTGACGGACACGACTAAACCCATCAGGGCGTAGGCCAGTGCACGAGCCTGACCGGAAAAATACTGCTGAATAATTCCCGCGGTCTGAGGACTATAGATACCGGCCGCGAAACCTTGCAGGATTCGCATCCAAACCAGCATGGACCCGGAAGTTGAGATAGCGCACAGGAACGAAGACACGGAAAACAGCGCTAGCCCTAGGACGAACAGGAGCGAGCGGCCAAACAAGTCGCCAATGCGCCCCATCGGCACCATCGACAGCCCAATAGCCAGGGCATACCCGGAAATGACCCATTGCACCTCTTGGGCACTGGCTCCGATAGAGTCGGGCAATACCGCGAGGGCGACGTTCACGGTGGAGACTTGCAGCAACGTCAAGGCCAGTCCCATCAGGACCACGACCAGTATCAGCGAAGTGCGATATTTCTTGGAGGAACCGGGGACAGTGATAATCCGCGGGTCGCCATCGTTGGTCTCGTCCTGCGAGCTGTTGTTTTCGTCGGAAAGCTCGTCGTTTTCGCCGGGAACTTCGGTATTCTTTGCCATGTGCCGCCTGAGATTTCTGTGCCGTAAAAATAACCCATAATAAAGTAGTGGTGGCGGGTAAGGGATTCGAACCCCTGAAGCATTGCGCAGCTGATTTACAGTCAGTCCCCTTTGGCCACTCGGGAAACCCGCCATACGCCGAAAGCGCCCAACTAGACTACCAGATGCGCCGCTATTTTCGCAAACGTCGGTTTTTAGAGCGGAGCTTTGTGGAATATTATTTACAGCCCTGGCGGGTGTCCCCGGATTCTCACGAGCGCTGGGGCGGGTTCGTTGATTATCGAGGCGATTGCACGAACGACCGATTTCAAGTTGAATTCCGCAGCACCACCCACCCCAGCGATTCTAAAACTGCTATTGAGCGTATTTTTACGCCGTAGAGATTCTGTCCGAGTGCGACGAAATCGGTCACTCATGCCGGACGATGCGAATCTGGGCGACTCGCGATGCACTACAAAATAACCGGCTCGGGCACCAGGGTAATTCCATAAGCCCCCTGCACCGCGGCGATAATATGGCTGGCCAGAGCCGTAATGTCCGCGGCCGTAGCGTTACCGCGATTCGTCAACGCCAGGACGTGTTTTGTCGAGACTCCCGCGCCCGCGTTCGGCAGGGCAAATCCTTTCGTGATACCGGAGTGCTCGATGAGCCAGGCGGCAGATAGTTTCACGCCCACCTCTCCGGCACGGCCCGGCAGCGCCGTCTCCCAGCGGGGAGCGTCCTTTGGCAACTCCAAAGCCGCGGCCGCCTCGACCGGCAGTATCGGATTGGTAAAGAACGACCCTACTGACCAGGTGTCATGGTCGGTTGGGTCCAAAACCATGCCTTTGGAACGCCGCAGCTCCAGCACTGCCGCACGAATCTGGGCCGCCGGTACGACCGTGTCCATCGGTACTCCGAGCGCCCTGGCCAACTGGGCGTACCTGACCGGGGTGCCCCCACCGCGCTGCAGCGCAAAATCGACTTCCAGCACAATCCACCGCCCGGTGGCGGGGTATGTCCCGGGGCGTGCCGGCGCAAACCGCGACCGCCCCGAATCTGCCTCAACCTGCAGTCGAGACTGTTTTAGCAGGGAATCCCGGTAGCCAAACCGGAGCTCGGCCGCGCTCAAATACACCAGCTGGCACTCCTGGCGGTCCCATGCCGTGACTCCCAGCAGGCAGTCCGCGACCTCCCCGCCGTAAGCCCCGATATTTTGCACGGGTGCTGCCCCGACCACACCGGGGATTCCACTCA
Organism: uncultured Mobiluncus sp.; assembly: GCF_963511525.1. Taxonomy (NCBI): domain Bacteria; kingdom Bacillati; phylum Actinomycetota; class Actinomycetes; order Actinomycetales; family Actinomycetaceae; genus Mobiluncus; species uncultured Mobiluncus sp. Next base: position 140,772 of record NZ_CAUPIY010000002.1, read on the forward strand.
GCGCCTCCAGCCCGGAAAACCCTTGCGTCACGCAAAACTCCACCAGCCGATCCCAAGCGAGCCCCCCGGACACGCTGAGAAATACGCACGAGGGCGTGGCGGCGGCGAGCTGCTGAGCTTTCGCCATGACCGCCTCGCCAGCGCGCAATTCCCCAAACTCCTGCAGGGTCAACACCCGCGTGTCCTCGCGGCCATCGCGGATCACCAATCCGGGAAACTCGCCGTCCACAGGTACCAGGTTCGACCCTCCACCCAGGAACAGCAGCGGCTCCCCGGCCGCATCAGCCTGAGCAATGGCCTGAATCAGCTCGTCTCGCCGCTTCCCCACCAAAAATCGGCGCGCTTCACCCCCCACGCGCAAAGTACACAAATCGGCCAATCGCACTGATTACGTCTCCTTTATACCCAAACGCTGCCCCTTTGGCTCGGGCCGCGCCCCCTAGGGCAGCTCTTCGATTTCGGCTTCGTCCTCAACGAATTCTTCGTACTGTCTCGGGGCAGGCCGCGGTTTGGCAAAGGTCGGTGGGTACACGGCCCGAGGGTCGATGGCCTCCTCGGCCGCTTCCGCGTTCGCTGGGGCATAAGGCTGGGCGGGACGGGGAACAGTCGGTCCGGCGGGGTTCACAAGGCCGGGATTTTGGGGGAATCTCGGATCGGTTGGCGCAACCGGTTGACCGGGGTTGACCGGCGAGCCTGGAATTTGCGGGCCAGGCTGACCAAGGTTCGCTTGCGGGCTTGGAACCTGCGGGCCAGGCTGTCCCAAGTTAACCAGCGGATGCAGGGACGGCGCCACGGGAGCGCCCACGGTGGGGTAGCCTTCCATCGTTCGCACCACAAAGGGATATCCCGCAACGGTCTGTTGTTCCGGCGCGGCGGGATTCGCTGGATTCACGTGATTCGTGGGATTGTTTGGCACCGGCGCGCCAACCCCGGCTGGCGCTCCTGGAACGGCCATACCCGGCCCCAGCGGCGCACCTCCCGGCACCGGCGCGCTTGGTCCCATCGGCGCACCAGGCAAAACAGGCGCGCCTCCCGGCACACCCGGTGCACTTCCTGGCACACCCGGTCCAGCAGGCCCACCAAAACCGGGAACCTGGGGTCCGCCGGACTGACCGGATAACGCCGCGTTCTGGGATCCGCCACCCGGCCAGCTATTCGGTGGATTCACCTCACCGATGCCGATTCCCCCCGGTGAAAACGGTTCACCAGGAGCGGGGAACGCCCCATCCTGAGGACCCGCCGCGGGCTGAGCGGGGAACTGCTGACCTGCCCCCGGAGCAGCCCCGGGCGCCGCCTCAGGAGCCCCCGCAGGGTTCCCCGGAGCCTCACCGGAGGCATTGCTGGTGCCGCCCGCATCCAAGTAACCGTAAGGCTGTGGACTGGGAATGGCCGGCATACCATTGGGCCAACCCCACGCGTTCCCGTACGCCCCGGCCGCGTTGAGATCCATCTGCCAGTATCCCGCGTTGTAGCCGTAGGGGTCATAGCCATATCCGCCGTAGGGGTCGGCGTACCCATCCGCGTACAAATCCGCATAAGGATTTGACGTCCCGTAGCCGTAACCGTTCGCATAAGGCTGGGTGTAAGGGTCGGCTCCGAAATCTTCGTACGGGTTGGCGTAACCGCCGTAGGCATTCCCGTAGGGGTTGGCGTAACCGTAAGGGTCGTAGGCATAAGGGTCGAAGCCGAAAGTCTTGATGGCCAGTTCCTGCATCTCCTTTTGCTTTTCCCAAGCCTTTTCCTGGCGCTCCATCGCGTCTTTTTCTTTGTAGAACTCGCCCCATTCCTGCAAAGTTTGGGAGTCCAAGCCAACCGCGGTGTCGTTGACGGACTGACCCAACAGGTGCGCCAAGCTCGAATCCAGAGGTTCGCCGTCCTCGGTCTGTCCTTCGGGCAGTTGAACAGTATCCCCGTGCCCACCGTCCTGAGCCAATGCGCCATCAGGGTTGATTGGAATCAAGTTGGATGCCACGCCCTCGTTCAAGGCGACACGGTGTTCCACCAGTTCTCGCACGGCTTCGCGAATCTCTGCTAGACCTTTGCGTTCCTCCGGGTTCAGCCCGACCCCCGCTCGTGCCGCCACCTTCGACATATATGTGAAGGCCTGGGCGACTTCTTCCGGAGAGGAGCCAGAACCGGGCGCGGTCAGCAGGTCTTTCCGGGGACTGTCCAACACGGACAGAATATAGTTTTTCCGAGGTTGGGGAATCGACCCCTTAATGAGTTCGTCCTCGTTGTAGTCCAACATATTCCGGAAATTTTCCAAGGTGAACAGATTCGGGTCGCGTTTTTCGCTCATCACATTGCTTCTGAGTTCCTTCATCAGGCGCCGAGACGGATCCAGCTTGCGCATAAACCACCAGGTCGGGATGCAGGCGATACCGAGTGAGGTGATAGATACCACCCAGCTCAGCACCAAAGAAACAGCCGAGATGGCAAACGGTCCGCTCTCGTATTGCAGCTGAGCCAGGAACTGCAGACACCGTGACACTCCCGCACCCAAAATGAACGTGGCGAACTTTTGCACATGGTTCAGGTCTTCGCGCCGCAGCGCCATATCCACCGCCAAAGGCACCCCTGGAATGGGGTTACGCCACGAAATCCGGTACTGGATATACACCGACATAACTACGAAGATAATGCCTTCTACCAGGTAGTACCCCGCTGCGGCCATAATTTCCTCGCCCGAAATCGAAGCATTAGGCGTTTCGAACACGACTCCGCCGACAACCATCATGATTTCGGTCGCCATCCAGATGAGAATATACACAATCCACGCCCGAACTCGGAAACGCGGACTGATGACCCAGTTACGGTTCGGCACCCAATTCAAAGGCCGGGGAAACCAGACGTGAACCATCAACAGGTAAGGCAGCTGGAAAGCGACCCCGACCACCAGCACCAACATAGTATTCATCGAGTTAAATGCGTTTTGCGTCAACCACCCGGAGTTATACAAGCTGATGAGGGCAGCTGGGCTGAGCATCACAGCAATGAGAGCGAAAGACAGGGCGACACGAAGGGTCCAGCCAAGCTGGAGTAAAGCTCGCCGGTAGTGCATCGGTATGGCTTTGGGAACCTGGGGCCGAAACAGAACCATAATGATAAAAATCGCCAGCATAATCGGCAGCGGCCCGTACTTGGTAAAAATATGAAATGCCCACGCCACCCCATTGGAGGGGAAGGTTAGCCATACATCGTACACTTTGACGCCCTTCCCGCTGGTGATTCTAAACGCTGCCCAGAGGGCAGACTGTTGAGGTTTTGCTGACAACAGGCATCCTGCCGTTTCCGTAGCGGCTTCCCCAGGAGAGGCGAAAGAACCACTGCGAACTCATCGCCGCCTCGGAAAGCAACTATCATCAGATTTTACCCGTTTAATTCCCCAGGTTCGAACTCTTGAGCCACAAATCGATTTGGCCCAGCAGTTTTGTCTTGGTTTGCGCACTGGCCAGAGATGCGCGGACAGACCCTGCCGCCAGTTCGGCCAGCTCCCGGTCGGTGAACCCGGCGACCTGACGGGCGGATTCATACTGGTCCAACAACCGAGAGCGGAACAGCAGCGGGTCGTCCGCCCCCAACGCGACCGTGGCGCCAGCCTCAGTCAGGGTCCGCAAGGGCACCTCGGCAAGCGTGGGATACACCCCTAGGGACACGTTCGAGGCGGGACAGACTTCCAGAGCAATACCGTGGTCTACCAGCGACTTCAGCAGGTCGGGTTGTTCCGCAGCCCTCACTCCGTGACCCAGACGGGCGGGGTGCAGGTGGCGCACCACTTGGGCAATATGTTCCGGGCCACGCAGTTCCCCACCGTGGGGAAAACTGGCGAGCCCCGCCCTTGTGGCGATACGAAATGCCGGCTCAAACTCAGGGGTGGAACCGGCGCGTTCATCGTTGGACAGCCCGAATCCGATGACTTCCCCCGGCTGATCTCCGGCGTAGCGAGCGGCTAAACGCGCCAAAGTCCGGGCATCCATCGGGTTGCGGGTGCGCGACGCCGCCACAATGACCCCGATTTCCACCCCGGTCGCCGCGGCGGAAACTTTCGCTTCGTCCAGGATGATTTCCAGCGCGGGGGTCAGTCCGCCCACCCAGGGAGCATAAGACGTGGGGTCGACTTGTATCTCTAACCGCCCGGAGCCTTCCTCCGCATCGTCCTCGGCGGCTTCCCGCACAATGCGGCGCATCACCGTTTCGGAACGCACCAGGGCGCGCGCCAAGTCATAAGAACGTTGAAAACGGAACCAACCCCGCTCGTCAGCCGGGACGTGCAGGGGGTCGCCTTCACCCATGAAGCGGGGCAGGCGCTGCTGGGTTTCCCGAGCCAGTTCCAGCAGGGTCTGGGGACGCATCGCCCCGGTGAAGTGTAGGTGCAGGTGCGCTTTGGGCAAAGCCCGCAAATCCCGCTTCAGTTCAGTCACGGTAACTAATCTAGGGGTTTTTCGCGCCGGAAAAAACTTCGCCCCAAGCTGCGGGGCTTCCGGGGCTAATAACCCGCCATTTCTTCCAGACGCTTTATCCTCTGATCCATCGGGGGGTGGGTAGAGAACAGGTTACGCGCCCTAAACGGGTGGGCAATCATCATGGCGGACACGGTTTGACGCTGCGGAGTGGGCGCCAACGGGGCGCGAGACACCCCGGTTTCCAGTTTCTTCAGCGCCGACGCCAGCGCCAGCGGGTCATTAGCCAGGCGCGCTCCGTCCTCGTCCGCATCAAACTCGCGGGTCCGGGAAATACTCAACTGGATCAGAGAAGCCGCAATCGGCGCCCCCAAGGCGAGCAACAGCGTGGCGATGACGCCCCCGCCTTCACGGTCTCGCCCTCCGAAAAACATGGCAAACTGGGCTATTGACGTAATGACCCCGGCCAAACCAGCCGCCACCGAAGACGTGAGAATATCTCGGTTGTACACGTGCATGAGTTCGTGGCCCAGCACGGCTCGCAGTTCGCGCGGCTCCAGAATGTCCAGAATGCCCTGGGTGACACACACCGCCGCGTGCTGGGGGTTGCGCCCGGTCGCGAACGCGTTGGGGGTTTGGGTCGGGGCGATGTACAAGGCCGGCATGGGCTGGCCGGCCTGCTGGCACAAGCCCTGCACCATCGAATACAGTTCGGGGGCTTGCTGGGGGGTGAGCGGCTGGGCATTCATGGCACGCAGAGCGATTTTGTCCGAGTTCCAATATCCCACCGCGGTTTGAATCAAGGCGATGGCTCCGAACACGACAATCCACATCCGGTTGCCGGTCCCGCCTGCCAATAGGGCGCCGATTGCCAGCAGTACCATCCACAGCACTCCCAACAGAGCTGCGGTCTTCAAGCCATTGAAATGTTTCTTCACGCTTTGATTGTAACGATAAGCGAACGAAATATCGCCGGGAAGTATCCGCCTACGGTACGAATTTTCGCGTTATTTGCCGTTTTTCGAGCCTTCCGGGGAAGCTCCGGGCGGGGCGACCCCAGGTGAGACAGCTTCGGTGGCGGGCGGCATAATCGGGGGTTGCTGTTTGGTCGGAGGCTGGTTATCTAGCGGCTGATTATCCGGCGGCTGGCTTGCCGGCGGCTGGGCCGTTTTCGTCGCGTGGGGTAGCTGATTGAGACCCGGGTTTGAAAAAGTCTTAATCCGACTCACCGGGAAATAGCGCAGCATGACGCGGCCGACGATCTGTTTCTCGTCCACAAAACCGTGGTTGTTGTCGTCCTGGTGGTAGCGGGAATCCCCGGAATTATCGCGGTTGTCCCCCATCACCCAGTACTTGCCGGCGGGCACGGTCACATCAAAAGGCACCGGTATCGTGTTCGCGCCCTTTTTCAGGTAAGGTTCGGCCACGGCCTTGCCGTTGACCTCAATCTTGTTTTGCACAGTGCAGCAGGTCACGTGATCCCCGCTGACCCCGACGACGCGTTTCACCAGATATCCTCCGGGGTATTCGGGTTTCAGCTGCAGCACCCGCAGTCCTTTATCGAGCGCCTGTCCGAAGGCAGTTGCGGCGAAACCGGTGGGGTTGTCGTTCTTATACTCGTCGGGCAGCCAGTTATGGCGATCCTCGAACACCACGATGTCGCCGCGCTCAATGGGCTGAAAGTTCTTCATCTTCGAAACAAAAATCCGGTCGCCCTTCATCAAGGTGTTTTCCATCGACTCGGAAGGAATCACGAAAAACTGAAAAATAAACGCCTTGGCCAGCGCCATTATGATGACGGCGACGACCACCCCCACGACCAAATCCACCCACCACGGCGAGTTTTTAGCCCTTTTGCGGTGAGTGCGGGGCAGCGCGTCCTCGGGGGTTGCCGCGGCACGCTCGGCGGGTTGCCCAGTGTCCCCGGTCAGCTGCGTCTTTTTTCTCACGCCCTCAATCCTACCGTTTGGCCCACGCCGATTGCGCCTCAGGAATAGAATTTGGTCTAATCCGAGGTCTATGTCAGCCCTCGGTTGAGAAAACTTTGCAGGAAGGCGGGCAAGATGTTGTTTTTTAAACCTTACAAGGCTCCGGTAAAGGGCGCCGTGGTGTTGATAACCGGGGCGGGGTCTGGGATTGGCCGGCTGATGGCGGTGGAGGCAGCCCGGCGCGGAGCCAGAGCCGTCATTGTTTGGGATCTGAATGCCGAGGGTGGGGCGGAAACGGCCGGTATGGCGGAAGCGGCCGCTACGGCGCCGCGGTTCCGTTCCGGGGCGTTCACGGTGGATGTCACCGATGCCGAGGCCGTGCACGAAGCCGCCGCACAGACCTTGAGCGAGTACGGCAGGGTCGACATCCTCATCAACAATGCCGGTATCGTCACCGGTAAACCTGTGTTGGAAACGACCGACCGTGACGTGCAGCGTTCTTTCGAGGTGAACACGATTGCCCACTATCGTACGGTTCGTGAGTTTTTGCCGGGTATGATTGCCCGAGACCGGGGTTCGGTGGTGACTATCGCTTCGGCTGCTGGGCTGGTCGGGGTGCCACGCCTGAGCGACTACAACGGTTCGAAGTTCGGGGCGGTCGGTTTCGCGCAATCCTTGCGTGAGGAGCTACGCCACATGGGTTCTCACGTCCACACGTTGCTGTACTGCCCGTATTACATTTCGACCGGGATGTTTGCCGGCGTGAAAACGAAGTTCTCGCTGGTTTTGCCCATCCTCACCCCGGAAAAAGTTGCTACTCAGGTTTTGGACGCAATCGACAAAGGCACCCAGTTTAAGGTCCATCCCCCGATTGTGCGCCTGGTACAAATTTTGCAAGCATTCCCGGTACCTTTCATGGACGCAATGGTGGAATTCTTCGGCGTCGCCGACACAATGAATGAGTTCACAGGTCGCGCCGGCGACGCTACGAAGTAGCGTCAAATCGGCGCGACAACAGCGCGAAGCCGTTAAGAAACGGCACCGATGTGCCGTTTCAGGCGAAGCACCCTAAAAATAAAACGGCGACGCTACGAAGTAGCGTCAAAACGGCGCGATAACAGTGTGGAGGCGTTAAGAAACGGCACCGATGTGCCGTTTCAGCCGGAACACCGTAAAGCACCCGGCAGCAACGCGTAGCGTTGCATGAGCCGGGGGCTTGACGGCGGAGCCGTTAAGAAACGGTGCTGGTGCACCGTTTCAGGCGAAGCACCACAAAACCTATCCCGGCGACGCTACGAAGTAGCGTCAAAAGGGATTCGCCTCGCTCTTTAGCACATGAAATCAGAGTTGACCGATGCAAATCGGTGATTAAATCGGGGTTGCTGGTTACATAGACCACCAACCCCGATTTAAACGCAGATTTCAAACGCACCGGCCGCGTAACCCCAATCTAGGAACACCACAAAAAGGATTCGCCGCACAGATGTGCGGCGAATCCCCTACTCTAAGCCTTACTTTCCGGATTTTTTGGATTTACCGCTGGAATCAGCAGCGATCTCTTCCGCACAGGCTTTCACGGCATCGTCGACGGTGCGACGGTGTCCCGGCGTCAGGTCTTTCAATCGGCCCTCAACCACCGTAATCACGGTGCCGGAAGGCAAATCTTCATAGACCTTATCGGCCGCGCAGGCAGCCAAAGCTACAGACATAACGTCCGCTACAGCGGCCTCTTGCTGCTTATCTTTAGCCTCCCCATCGGCACCGTTCTTGGCGGCGGCGAGCTGGTCAGCCAGAGCCGTAGAAAACTCATCCTTGCTGGGTTTCGTCCCGTCCTTGGCTTCGTTTCCGCAGGCAGTCAAGCTAAATACCAGGGCTCCTGCCAGGCACAGTCCGGCAATTTTACGAATCATAGTGATATCCTCCTCAGTTTCAGGTCTACTTTAGGCGGTTAATTTGCAAGTGCGCAAAATCCGAGAGGGCGGCCTTAACTTTTCCTTCGGGAATGTGGTCCAGGTGTCCCAGGGCGCGTTCGACCCACTGCCCGGCCAGCCGCTTTGTTTCCGCCGTCACCGGGTGCGCCGCCAATTGGGCGGTGACTTGAGCTAAGACCGCATCGTCTTGCAGGGAGGCAGTATCGCCAATCGCTTTCAACAAGGCGCGGTCGACCTCGGTGTCCCGACCCTCCTGCACGATCTTTCCCAGCAGCAGGACGGGTAGCGTTTTCGTGCCGTCGCGCAGGTCGGCTCCGGGGGTTTTCCCGCTTTGAGCCTCGGTAGCCTGCAGATCCAACACATCATCGGCAATCTGGAACGCCACGCCCAAATCCTCGCCGAACTGGGTCACAGCCGCGACCGTGGCCGCCTCGCAGCCGGAGAGTTCCGCACCGTACAGTGCCGCACAGCCAATCAACGCGCCGGTTTTGTCCCGCAGCACGTCAATATAGAACTCGATGGGGTCGTCATCATCTCCGGGACCGAAAATGTCATGCATTTGCCCCAAGCACAACCGCTCGAACGTTTGGGAATGCTGCGCCACGATGCTAGGTCCGAGTTCGGACACCAGCAGGGAGGCGCGGGCAAAAATCAAATCTCCCGCCATCACCGCCAGGGTGTTCGTCCACTGCACGTGAGCCGCGCGTACCCCGCGGCGCATGGTCGCTTCGTCCATCAAATCGTCGTGGTACAGCGAAGCCAGGTGAGTCAGCTCCACTGCCACCGCGGCTTGCTTAACCTTGGCGGACACGGGTTGATCCGGAGCTCCCAGCTGGGAAATGAGCAGGGTCAGCAGCGGACGCATCCGTTTTCCACCCGCGGCTCGCAGGTGGGAAACCAGCTCTGAGGTGTTTTCTCGCTGCGTCTGCGTTTCCCGCACCAGCATCTGTTCGACGTCATCCAAGGCTTCCAGAAGTTTCGTTTCCAGTGAGCCCGGGGTCTGCAGGACAGAGTCAGTCGAGACCGGGTATTGCGTGTCGGCCAGTTTTTTTCTCACGGGTTCAAGACTATGCGCCCAGGGTAAACAACGCCAAAAGCGGCTGGCTGGCTACGCCCAACGCGATGGTCGCCAACGCGCACAGCACGATGACGCATTTGGTCAAGCCATCGCCAGCCGAGATGGTGGCGGTGTCTGAACCGGGTTCGGTAAAGAACATTCGCATGATGACCCGGAAGTAAAAGAACGCGGTAACGACCGAGGCCAGCAAGCCAATCAGGACCAGGATGCCGTTGGCGGGATCTGCCGCCAAGCCTGCCTCAAACACGACGAATTTTCCGATGAATCCACCGGTCAGAGGGATGCCCGCGAAGCTCAGCAGGAAGATAGCCATCGCGGATGCCATAGCCGGGTGCTTGCGCCCCAGGCCGTCCCAAGAGCTCAGCGCCGAAGCCTCCCCGCGCACCGTGCCTTCTGCGTCCTCGTCACGCACAATCGAGACGACCGCGAAAGCGCCTATGGTCGCGACGCCGTAAGCCAAGACGTAAAAGACTATGGAAGTGAAAGCACTCCCCGTAGTCCCGAACAGGGCAATCATGATGAAGCCCACGTGGGCAATCGAGGAGTATGCCAACATTCGCTTCACGTCAGTTTGGACGATGCCCAGGAAGGTGCCCACCACGATGGTCGCGATGATGACCATCCACATGAGGACCACGAAGTCCCAACTCAGCTGCGTGTAGAGGAAACTGTACAGGTGCAGCAGGGCACCGAAAGCGGCGACTTTCACCCCAGCCGCCATGAAGCCGGAAATCGGCGAGGGCGCACCTTGGTAAACGTCGGGAGCCCAGGCGTGGAACGGCACGGCGGAAACCTTAAAGAACAAGCCCACCAGCAGCATGGCTCCGCCGGTCAGGAGCATCCAGTCCAGACCCGAGTTCAAGGACACGGCGCTGGACATCTCCACTAGGTTCAAGGTTCCGGTGTAACCGTAGAGCATGGTGATACCCATCAGGAAGAATGCCGAAGCAAAAGCGCCGAGGATAAAGTATTTCAGGCCGGCTTCCTGGCTCAGCAGGCGGCGACGCCGACCCATCGCGCTCATGATGTAGAGCGGCAAGCTCATCAACTCCAGCGCCACGAACAGGGTCAACAGGTTCCCCGAGCTGATGAAGGCCATCATGCCGCCCAGCGAGTAGAGGAACAGGGGGTACATTTCCGTGCGCTGGTAGCGAATCTTAATCGCGTAGTCCTCCTGGGACGAGCCGGGGGTGTCAGCAGCCTGGGGAGTAAACGAGCCGTCGTTCGGGGTGGAGCGGTCAATGACCACGATAGCCGCCAACAGCCCTACCACCAGCAATACCAGCTGGAAACCCAGCGAGAGCTGATCCTCGAGCAGGGTTCCCGCCGCAATTTGGCGCGCTCCCTGCTGACCAACCACGGTAAAACGCCAAGCGACCAAGACAATTGCTGCGATGACGCTGGCGAAAGTCAGGAAAGCGTTGACGCCTTTACGGAAGCTAGGCCAGGGGAAAGCCTCAATGAGGGTCGCCAACACGGCGGCACCCAGCAGGACCAACAAGGGGCTCAGTGCATCCCATTCCACCACGGGGCTAACCTCCAAGGTTTTCACAATCACCGGAAGAATCGCGTTCATTTGGCGCCTCCTTCGCTCGTGGCTAAGACGGCTGGGGCAGACGCCAACCCGCTGCTAGACACCGCTTGATACATGAGGGCGGCGTCGGGCTTAATCAGATCCAAGGTCGGTCCGGGCAAGACGCCCAAACCGAACATCGCCAGAACCAGGGGAACCATGATGAACTTTTCTCGCCAGTTCAAGTCCTTGGCTTCGCGTACCGCGCCGTCAATCGGCCCGGTAAATACATTCAGGTAAGGCACCAGCAAGTAAACCGAAGCCAACACCACGCCCAAGATAGACAGGATTGCGGCCGCGATGTTCATCTTAAACGTGCCGACCAGAATCAAGTATTCGGGCAGGAAACCGGACAGGCCAGGCAGGGCGATAGCCGCCAGCCCCGACACCAGGAACAAGCCTGCCAAAGTCGGGGTGACCCGCTGGAAACCGCGGTAGGCCGCGATTTCTTGGGTGCCGCCGCGTGTGGTCAGCCAACCACTCAACAGGAACAAGCCGGCGATAGAGACCCCGTGGGCGACCATGTAGAGCATGGCGCCCTCGATTGCGGTCTGGGAGCCAATGTACAGAGCCAACACCATGAAACCGAAGTGGCTCACGGAAGTGAAGGACACCAAACGCAGCAGATCCTTTTGCGAAATCGCCGCCAGCGCCCCCCACAGAATCGAGATGACCGCCAGCACCACAATAACCGGCGCAACTTTGGCGGAGGCCGTGGGGAACAGCTGCCAGCAGAACATAATCATGCCCCAGGTACCGACCTTGTCCAGTACGCCCACAAGCAGCACGGAGGTGCCGCCGCGGGCGACCGCCGCGGTGGAGGGCAGCCAGGTGTGCACCGGCACCATCGGCGCCTTGATTGCGAAAGCAATGAGGAAAGTCGTCATAATCCACATCTCGGCAGCCCCGGGGTGGAAGTTCCCTGAGGTCAGGTAATCCATGTGGAAAGCTCGGTCCCCGCCGCCGGAATACACGTACACGCCGATGACACCGAACAGCATGACCAAACCGCCCACCAGGGAATACAGCACGAACTTGATGGCGGCGTGGCGACGCACTTGTGCATCCCCGTTACCGTAACGGCCCACCAGGAAGTACAGCGGAATCAGCATCCCTTCAAAGGCGATATAGAACAGCAGCAGGTCACGGGCGGCGAACAGCAGCACCATGAAGGATTCCAAAGCCAGGATGAGGGCGGCGTATCCAGCTGCCGCGTTCGAGTCGGTGTCGTCCCGCCAGGAGGCCAGAATGACCAGGGGGGTCAAGGCGGTGGCGAGGATAATCATCACCATGCCCAGCCCGTTGACACCCAGCGCCCAAGACAGGCCAATCGCGGGCATCCAAGCGTAGGACTCGCCCAGTTGGAAAGCTCCCGGGGTTTTCGGGGCGAAGTCATAGCTGGTGAACAGGGCCACCAGCACGCCAGCCAGGACCGCAGTGGATACGGCGAGGGAGACTTCCCGGCCAATGGAACGCAGCCAGGGGATGAGCCAGATTGCCAGGGCAAACCCCATCGGAATGCACACCAGCAAGGACAACCACGGGAAACCAGCCGTTGTCGGAATAGTTGTTTGAGTCAAAACCATGTTCATCCTTTGTTTACCTCACAGCCTTGTCGCCAATACCAAGACAAGAGCCAAAACTGTGCCGAACAGGGTCCAGCCAGCGTAGCGGCGCGGGGAGCCGGAGTGGGCCAGCGCCCCGACTTTACCGAGCCAGAGAGAAAGTCGACCGGAGCCTTCCACGATGCCGTCGATGACCGCCCGGTCTGCCACCGCCACCCCGGAGGACAGCGCCAGTGTGGGGATAATAGCGACCTTTTCGTTTACCGCGTCTTGGTAGAGGTCCTCGCGGGCCGCCATGATGAAGGCGTTGGCTTCGGGCACGGCCTTTTCGACCGGGCGTTTCATGAACAGCACCCAAGCGGTGACCACACCGATGATGACTACCGCCAGGGTCAAACCAATCAGCAGGGCTTCTGGCATGACTGGCTCGCCGTGTTCGACCATTTGACCGCGGGTGCCGATATTCACGATGGGGTTCAACCACGTCACGAACAGGTTGCCTACCGAGAGGAGGCCGCCGAGCGCAATGGAGAACACGGACAGCACCAGGAGCGGAATGGTCATCCACGGACCAGCCTCGTGCGGGTGCACCGGGGCGCCCTCCGCTTCGGTGGTCCAACGAGCCTCACCGTGGAAGATGAGGAAGAACAGGCGGGACATGTAGAAAGCGGTGATACCGGCGCCAACCAAGGCGACGAGACCGAATACCCAGGGGTACCAGGCCCCGAAGTTCGGGTTGGGCAGGAAAGCCGCCTCGATGATTTTGTCCTTGGAAAAGAACCCGGAGAACGGCGGGATTCCCAGGATAGCCAGCCAGCCGATGAAGAACGCGAACCAGGTAATCTTCATGACCTTGAACAGCCCGCCGAAACGGCGAATGTTGACCTGTTCGCTCATCGCGTGCATAACCGCACCGGCAGACAGGAACAGTTGGGCTTTAAAGAACCCGTGGGTAATGAGGTGGAAGATGGCGAATGCCCAACCGACCGGACCCAAGCCCGCCCCCAGCATCATGTAACCGATTTGGCTCATGGTAGAGGCCGCCAGGACCTTCTTCATGTCGTCTTTCGCACACCCGACGATGGCTCCGAACAGCAGGGTGATAGCCCCGATAATGGCTACGACCAGGGACGCGACTGGGGTTTGGGTATAGATAGCACCGGAACGAACCATCAGGTACACGCCGGCCGTCACCATCGTGGCGGCGTGAATCAGCGCAGACACCGGGGTCGGGCCGGCCATAGCGTCACCCAGCCAGGCTTGGAGGGGGAACTGGGCAGATTTGCCACAGGCCGCCAGCAACAGGAACAGACCAATCGCGGTGGCCCAACCCGGCTGCAGCGTAGCGCCCAACACGTCGGCGAAATCCACGGAGCCGACCACGGCGAACATCGACATCATCGCCAGCAGCAGCCCCAGGTCGCCTACGCGGTTCATGATGAAAGCCTTGTTCGCGGCCAAAGCGTTGTTGTGGACTTGGTTCCAGAAACCAATCAGCAGGTAGGACGCCAAACCGACGCCTTCCCAACCGACGAACGTCACCAGGTAAGAGCTGCCCAGTACCAGGGTCAGCATGGAGGCCACGAAGAAATTCAGGTAGGCAAAGAAACGGCGTCGGTCAGGGTCGGCCGCCATGTATCCCACCGAATAGATGTGGATGAGGCCACCGACGAACGTCACCAGCATCACGAACGAGATGGACAGCGGATCCAACAGCAGACCGAAGCTCACGTTCACTTCCGAACCGGGCAGCCAGTTCCATACCGTCAGGCTTTGCGCGCGGGTTTCGGGGGAGCGTCCCAGCATATCCGCCAGAATGACCACGCCAATCACGAAGGAAGCCCACGGCGCCAGCATTCCCAGGTAGTGTCCCCAGGAATCCACGCGACGTCCCGCAATGAGCAGGAACATGGAACTGACGAAAGGAATGGCAATCATCAGCCAGGCGTATTGAGCCATGCCGGTGGCGGCTCCGAATTCCAGAACCGCGCCGCTAGCCAGCCCGTTGACAAGATTGAAAGTTTGCAACATATTTTCCTTTCCCCCTTAGCCGTTCAACAGGTTGAAGTCGTCGAGGGAGGTGGTGCGCCGGGAGCGGAACAGCGACACGATTAGGGCCAAGCCGACCACAACTTCCGCCGCCGCCACGGTCATCACAAAGAAGGCCAGGACCTGGCCGGTCATGTTGGCGTTGGCTTCTCCCAGAGCCACCAGCGCGATATTGCACGAGTTCAGCATGATTTCCACACCCATCAGGGCGATCACTGCGGAACGGTGGAGCAGCACGGTCAGGGCGCCCACAGCAAAGAGGCCCAGGGCCACGAATACCAGGAACATCACGTTCATGCGTTTTCTCCTTCTTTCGTGGCTTCACCAGGTTCGGTGTGGCCCTCAATAGTTTTGTCGAGCGGCTTTTCCAGTTCCGCCGTCATCTCGGGAGCGCCCGGTCCGGGCATTCCCGCCGCGCCGGAACGCGCGACCAGTGTGGAGGTTTTCGCTCCGTGCAAGCTCACGTCGCCGCTGATTTCGGCCGCCAAAGCGCGAGCCGTCCACGGCGAGGCTTCCCCAAGCGACCGTTCTTCGCCGCGAACCCGCACCACGCGCGGCACCGATTCCGGCACCGGACGCTGGGTTTCGCCGCTGATAGCCGGCACGTCCAACGCGTTGGTTTCGGCGTAAACCCCCGGCGGCACGGTCTGGCCCAGCACGTGACCGGTCTCCCGGTACGCCTTCATCCGCTGCTTCACCAGGAAAGACTGGGTCAAGCGCGGCAACAGCGCCTCAGAGTGAGTCAAGCTCATCGCACCGACCGCGGCCACAATCAGCAGGGTGGCGATCATTTCCAGCGGAGCATAGTAAGTGTTGATGACTTCGGTGGCCAGCTGGACCGGATTTGAGTCCCCGCTGGGCTGCGCCGGAGCCCCGTTCACCGTGGTGTTCGCGGCCGCGACTATCGCCATAATCCCGAAAGCGATGGCCAACAGTACCGACACCGCGACGGTCACGACTTTGGAATCTCGCGGCGAGTCCACGGCTTGCACCCCCACCAACATAATGACGAACAGGAACATCATCATGATGGCGCCGGTGTAAACCACAATCTGGACCGCGCCCAGGAACTCGGCACCGACCGAAAAGTAGATACCCGCCACACACACCATCATGGCAACCATGTAGACCGCGGCGTGAACAGCTCGATTCGACAACGCGACACCCAAAGCCGCAATCAACGCCAGAGCGGAACACACCGCCACGAAGATTGTCTGACCGGTGCCCATCTCGGGTAAGGCCGCGGCCGCTTGCAGCAAGTGGCTCATGCTTTCACCTCCTGTACCGGTTTCCCGGCGCTGGCCAAGGAGGCATCGTGCGGACGGCGACTCGCGACCCAGTCAATCTGGTCGGGGGTCGGGCCGGTGACGCTTCCGTTGTAGTAATCCATGTCAGAAGTGCCTGAAGCCATCGGGTGGGGCGTGTCGAGCATTCCGGCATCCAAAGGAACCAACAGGCGGTCCTTTTCAAAAATCAAATCCTCGCGGTTGTCGTCCCAAATCTCGTAATCGTTGGACATCGTGAGGGCTCGCGTCGGGCAGGCTTCGATGCACATGCCGCAAAAGATGCAGCGCAGATAGTTGATTTGGTAGACCCGCCCGTAACGTTCGCCGGCGCTGTACTGTTCCTCCGGGGTGTTCGAGGCGGCCTCCACGTAGATGGCGTCGGCCGGGCACGCCCAAGCGCACAGTTCGCAGCCCACGCACTTTTCCAAGCCATCCGGATAACGGTTCAGCTGGTGGCGTCCGTGGTAGCGCGGCTGGGTCGGCACCTTTTCGAAGGGGTACTGTTCAGTCACGTAGGGGCGGAAGAAGTTGCGGAACGTGACCCCGAAACCGGCGACTGCTTTCAGCGACTCCGCGATGGGGCCTTTTTCCTTGCGTTGCCACAGTTGCGGATCCGCGTCCGCGGTGGGGGCAGGACCGGCACCAGCGGTGTTTTCCGGTTCGTCAGGGGAGGCGACCAAATTGTTGTCAGAAGTTTCTGCGCTCACTTTTCTTCCTTTCCGCCCGTGATGGCTGTCTCAGCCGGGGTGTTGGGAGTAACTTTCAAGAGTCCAGAACGCGGACTGGGGGGCAGCTCCTGTCCGGGCAGGGGCGGAACCGGGAATCCGTCCGCCATCGGGTCAAAGGGTTTGGCCACGGGCGGTTTCGCTTTCTTGATGGGAATCAGCATCACGACGACCAGCAGCACCACGCAGACCACAGCCACCGCAATCATGATTTGTTGCGAGTTGAAACCGAAGAACACGGGCAGAGCCTTAATCCAGGCCACCGCCATCATCCACACGAAGCCGATGGGAATCAAGACCTTCCAGCCGAGGTTCATGAACTGGTCGTAGCGGAAGCGCACCTGAGTGCCGCGAACCCACACAAAAATCCAGAACAGGAACCACACCTTGAGGGTGAACCACAGGATGCCCCACCACGGAGACCCGGTGACGGGGTTCATGAAGTCCCACGGCCACGGCGCTTTGTAGCCACCCAGGAACATGGTCACCGCGACGGCGGAAACATTAAAGATGTTGATGTATTCGGCCAGGTAGTACCAGGCGAAGTTCATTCCCGAGTATTCGGTTTGATGCCCGGCCACCAGCTCGCTTTCGCATTCGGTCAGGTCGAACGGCAGACGGTTCGTTTCCCCGAAAGAAGCGATGAGATAGACGATGAAGGCGGGCAACAGTCCCAGCAGCCAACTCGGATCCTTTTGCGCCTCCACGATTTCGGAGGTGGACATGGAACCAGCCATGATGAACACGCTGACCAACGCGGTGCCCATCGCCAGTTCGTAGGAGATAACTTGAGCCGTGGAACGCACGGAACCCAGCAGTGGGAACGGAGAGTTCGCTGACCAGCCGCCCAGGACAATCCCATAGATACCGACGGCGGAAATCGCCAACACAATCAAGGTGGCAACCCCGGAGTCGAACAGCTGCAGCGGCGTGGATATTCCGCCAATCGTCACGTTCGGCCCGAAAGGAATCAGCGCGAAGATGGCGAAAGCCGTGAATGCCACCAGAATCGGAGAAATCAAGTAAATCAGGGTGTCGGCGCCCTTGAGACGAAAGTTTTCTTTGAACACCATCTTGCCGGCGTCCGCAACCGCCTGGAGCAGACCGAGCGGGCCGCGCACGTTCGGACCGGGACGGGTTTGAATACGACCCAAACCGCGACGCTCCACCCACAGTGCCAACAGCACATAGAGAATCAGCGTCACGATCAGAATCAGGGCTTTAATCAGGGAAATCCACCAGGTTTCCTGGCTGAAGTCAGCCCCTTTCGGAGCCGACGCCCCAGCGGGCCACAAGTCAGCTCCCATAACGGTCAGGATAGGAATCAATGTGTACATGATGGTTACGCCTCCGCTGCTTTCAAGCTAACAAGCTGGCCGTAAGCCGAACCCAAGGTTTCGTGAACCAAAGATCCGGGGGAACATTCCGGCATCCACACGACCCGCTCCGGCATGTCCGTAAGCACCACCGGCAGGGTTAGGGCACCTTTCGGTCCCGTAATCTTGGCAAAGTCGGTGATGCCGTTTTCCCGAGCGGTTTCCGCGCTCATGCGCACCACCGGAACTCTGGCGGTTCCCGCCAAGTACGGCTCACCGTCCTGGCAGCGCCCCGCGTCCAGCAGCGGCTTCCAGGTGATGACCAAGGCCTGACCGGCCTCGGGCGGGACAATGGGAGGATCCTCACGGAACGGCGCCCCCAAGCGAATGCCTTGCCAGGGACCCAACTCCTCGTACTCGTGCAAAATAGCGGCCAGAGAGTCCAGCCCCAAGTCGTAGCCCGCGGCCCGACCCAGCAGGTTCATGACTTTCCAGTCCGGCAGTGCGTGGGACGCCAAAGCCTGACCGAAGGGGCGCAGCCGGCCCTCCCAGTTGATGAAAGTTCCGCTCTTTTCGTGCGGCGGCGCCACCGGCAGCACGACATCGGCGTACTGGGTAATCTCGGTCTTGCGCACCTCCAGTTGGATAACGTGCTTCACGCCTTTGAGGACTTCCCGCGTGCCGTCAGGGTCCTCCAGGTCGCGCAGATCCACCCCGCCCATCACCATGGTGGTGCCGGGCAGGAACTGTTCCCAAGCCTCGGGGGTCAACATGCACCGGAAACACAGCGGCAGATTCTCGTGCAGCGGCTCCTTTAGGCCCCAAGCCGCATCGATGTCGGCACGAGCTGCCGGGTCGGTCACTAGGCGGCCACGCGGCAGCAGGCCGGGGAAACAGCCCGCTTCGATTGCGGCACGCGAACCGGCACGCCGCGGTATCCACGCCCAAGAGGCGTTGGTGGCGTCAGCCAAGCGTGCGGCATATTCCAGCTCGTCAACGACCAAGCTGGCGCGTTCTCCCATCAGCACCAGCGAGCCAGGCTGGCTCAGAGATTCCTTCACCCAAGCAAACTCGCCTTTACCATCGATGATGTCTTTCAGGATTTGGAGTTGCTCCCCCGGCTGGTTTTGCACCAGGGTGGCACCGAGTTTGCGCGCGCCGTCGCTCAAGAACGAGGCGAGGGTGGCGACCTTCGTGCCGTGGTTTTGCGTAGCTTTGCGCAGCCGCAGGAACAGGGTGGCGCATTCGTCCTCCGGTTCCAGGTCGACCAGGAACACAAACGGCGCTTTTTCGACGTCTTGGTAGGTCACTTCCAGAGGACGCCCCGCGACCCGCATTCTGATGAAGTTCACTTCGTCCATGCGGAAGTCCCGCGAGCGCGCATCCACAATGTTCGACTTGCCTACCACGTGGGCGAACTTGCCCCAAGCGTAGTAGTCCTCGAGGGTGAGGTGCTCTCCGGGGAAGAACGTGACCTCCGAGTTTTGTGCCGATTCTGTGACATAAGCGGCAGCCCTAGAGAGGGCGGTGCCCCAGTCCGTTTCCTCCAGCTCGCCCGCGTCGTTACGCACCATCGGGCGGGTCAAGCGGTCGGTGGAGGACTGCCACGCGAAAGCGTAACGATCCTTATCAGAAATCCATTCCTCGTTGACTTCGGGATTATCCCCCGCCAGGTGACGCAGCACCACCCCGCGGCGAGCGTCGACCCGAATTTCCGCCCCGCTGGCGTCCTGGTCGGTAATCGAGGGGGTCGAGATGAGATCGTGGGGACGCGCCCGGAAACGGTAGGAGGCATTCGTGAGGGCGCCGACCGGGCAAATCTGGGTGACGTTACCGGAGAAGTACGAGGCGAAACGTCGACCGGACACGTCGCGGTGCGCCACGTCCGGGTTGCCCGAATGCATCGAACCGATGATGCCAGGCTCCCCGCTCGGGCCGGTCATTGATTCACAAGGGGTGACGGTAGCGCCGTCCGGGTTGGCCTCCTCGTCATATATTCCCAACACCTGCGTGTCGAAAGAACCGATGTTCTCGCCCATAAAGAAGTGGTCGTCGCGCGGAGAAGAACCGCCGCCCCGCCCTTGTAGGTCCAAGAACGCGTCACCGGCGATTTCCTTGCCGAAACGCACGCAGCGCTGGCACAGCACGCAGCGGTCCCGATCCAGCAGAATCTCGGAAGTCAGACGCACCGGCTTGGGCCAGACACGCTTTTTATCGGAGAAACGCGAGGTCGGGTTGCCTTCCATGAACGTCTGGTTTTGCAGCGGGCATTCCCCGCCCTTGTCGCAAACCGGACAGTCTAGCGGGTGATTGACCAGCAGGAACTCCAGGATACCGTTTTGGGCTTTGGCTGCGACCTCGGAGGTGAACTGGGTGTAAATCTCCATCCGATCCGAACAGGTGGTCGAACAGGCCGGCATCGGTTTAGGCATCTTGGCGACCTCGCCTTGCCGGTTGGGCATAGCTACCTCAACCAGGCACGCGCGGCACGCCGCCACCGGTTTCAGCAACGGATGGTCGCAGAAGCGCGGCACGTAGACTCCTGCCATCTCGCAAGCCCGAATCGCCAGGGTGCCTTTGGGCACTTCCAGGGGCTTGCCGTCAACTTTGATATTGACCATTTGCACTTCGTCGCTCATTTATTTACCTGCCTCGCCCGATGCCTCGTGGTAGTACACGCTGCGTTCGTAGGGGAACAACTCCCAAGCCGGGGTTGTGTAGCCTTTTTCAAACTCGTCACGGAAACGCTGAATGCCGGACTTCACCGGGGTGATGGCCGCGTCTCCCAGCGCGCAGAAACAGCGCCCGCCAATCTCGGAAGTAATCGACAGCAGCTTGTCCACGTCGCCGACCTCGCCTTTACCAGCTTCGAGGCGGTGCATGATTTGCTTCATCCAATAGGTGCCTTCCCGGCACGGGGTGCATTTGCCGCAGGATTCATGCTGATAAAAGTCAATCCAGCGGGTCATGACGCGCACGACCGAAGTCGTTTCGTCAAACACTTGAATAGCGCGAGTAGCCAGCATCGACCCGGCGGTGACGACTTCCTCATAAGTCAGGGGAACATCGAGTTCTTCGGGGGTAAAGATAGGTGCCGAGGAACCCCCGACCGCCCAAAACTTCAGGTCGTGACCAGAGCGCATTCCGCCGCAGTATCCCAACAGTTGCCGCATCGTGATTCCGAACGGCGCTTCAAACTGGCCGGGGTGGGCCACGTGGCCGGAAATCGAAAAAATCCCGTGTCCCTTGGACTTTTCCGTACCCATCGAGGCGTACCAGTTATCCGAATACTTAAAGATGCCCGCGACCTGGGAAATCGTCTCGACGTTGTTGATGACGGTGGGACGGGCGTACAGGCCCTGGGCGGCCGGGAACGGGGGCTTCAACCGCGGGTGTCCGCGCCGCCCCTCCAACGAATCCAAAAGGGCGGTTTCTTCACCGCAGATGTAGGCTCCCGCCCCGGAGTGGGCGGTAATTTTGAGGTCGCCCAGCAGTCCCGCCTCGGTAGCTTCCCGGATTGCGGCCAGCAGCCGGCGCAGTGGGTGGGTCACTTCTCCGCGCAGATACACGAAAGCGTGTTCGCAGCGAATCGCCCGGGAACAAATCGCCATTCCCTCGATTAGGGCGTGCGGGTTCGCCATGATTTGTGGAATATCCTTGCAGGTCCCCGGCTCGGACTCGTCAGCGTTCACCGTCAGGTAACGCGGCAAGCCGTCATCGGGAGGCAAGAACGACCACTTCAAACCCGCGGGGAAGCCCGCGCCACCACGGCCGCGCAACCCAGAGTTCTTGACCGCAGCCAACACATCGGCGGGATCCATCGAGTTGGCTTTTTCCAGACCCTTGTAGCCCCCGCGAGCCCGGTAGGCTTCCAGGGTCCAGGACCGGTCCAAGCCCCACATATCCGACAAAATCGGGGTCAGCGGCACCTCGCCACCAGGAATGTCCGTCAGGTTCAGTTCACTCATGACTACTCACCTTCCTTCGGTTCGGGAGCGGACCAGCCCGGGTCGCTGGGGATTCCCCAACCTTTTTCCGCGGCGATACGCTTGCCCAGCAGGGTGGGGACACCGGCGGATTCGCCCTCGTCGACCAGTCCGTCTTCGAAACCAGCCAAGAGGTGTTCGTTTTCTTTGAATGTCGGGACGTGATTCGGGCCACGGGTCGGTTTCACCGGATTGCCCGCACGCAAATCGTCAACGAGTTTCACGGCCGACTGCGGAGTTTGGTTATCGAAGAATTCCCAGTTCACCATGACGACGGGGGCAAAGTCGCAGGCAGCGTTACATTCAATCGCTTCCAGGGTAACTTTCCCGTCCGCAGTCGTTTCCCCGTTACCAATGCCCAAGTGGTCGCACACGGTTTCCCAAATCTCGTCGCCACCCATGACGGCGCACAGCGAAGTAGTACACACCCCCACGTTGTATTCGCCGTTGGGACGGCGCTTGTACTGGGTATAGAACGTGGCGACCGCCGAGACTTCCGCGGGGCTGATGCCCAACAGTTCGGAGCACAGCTCGATACCGTTGGCGGACACGAAGCCGTCTTCGGACTGCACCAGGTGCAGCAACGGCAGCAGCGCCGAACGCGAGTGTCCTTCGGGATAGCGAGAAATAATCTCTTGGCCTTCGCGAACCAGACGCGCTTTGACGTCCTCGGGATACGGTTTCATCGATCCACACCTCCAAACACCGGGTCAATCGTGCCGATTGACACCACCAAGTCAGAAATCAAGCCGCCCTCGCACATCATGGAGGCAGATTGCAGGTTTGCATAAGAGGGGTCGCGGAAGTGCGCCCGGTAAGGCCGGGTGCCGCCGTCGGTCACCAGGTGCACGCCCTGCACGCCCTTGGCATGTTCAATCTGGGCGTAAACCTGCCCGGGCGGGATCCGGAACCCTTCGGTCACCAGCTTGAAGTGGTGGATGAGTTCCTCCATCGAATGCCCCAGAATATGCGACACGTGCTCGGGGTCCTGGCCTTGGCCGTCAGCGCCGATGGTCAGCTTAGATGGATAAGCGAACTTGGGGTCGGCAATCATAACCGGCTCGCCCTGGCTTTGCTCCAGGCGATCCAAAACCTGGTACACAATGCGCAGGGACTGATACATTTCCGCGAAACGCACCTCGGTACGCGTGTAGCAGTCGGAGTGGTCGCGGGTGGGAACATCGAAAATGTAAGTCTCGTACCCGCAGTAGGGCTGCAGCTTGCGCATATCCAGCGGCAAACCACCCGCCCGCAGGCACGGACCGGTCAGGGACAGCGCCATCATGGTAGACAGCGGCAGCCACCCCACGTCTTTCATACGGCCAATAAAGATGGGGTTGGCCATAATCAAGTCCTGCATTTCGCCAATGTCGCGTTTGACCAGCGGGAGCTTTTCACGAATCATGTCGATGGTGTCGTCCAGCAGGTCGTTGGACACGCCGCCGGGACGCATATAGGTGTTGTTCATGCGCAGGCCGGTAATGTGTTCAAAAATCCGCAGGATTTCTTCACGAGCCCGGAAACCAGTGGTCAGCATGGTCGTCGCGCCCAGCTCGTTCGCGCCGGTGCCGATAGCGACCAAGTGCGAAGCAATCCGGTTCAGCTCCATCAACAGCACCCGGATTTCGCTGGCCCGCCGGGGTACCTGATCCGTTACCCCCATAGCTTTTTCGACAGCCAGACACCAGGCGACTTCCGTAAAGAACGGCGCGACGTAATCCATGCGGGTGCAGTAGGCCACACCCTGGTTATAAGTGCGGAATTCCATTGATTTTTCAATGCCGGTATGCAGGTAGCCGGTGCCTAGGCGGCAATCCTTAATCGTTTCGCCTTCCAGCTCTACCACTACGCGCAGCACGCCGTGAGTCGAGGGGTGCACCGGGCCCAAGTTGACGGCAATCCGGTCATTGTGAGCCGACTCGAGATCAGCCGCCATCGCGGCCCATTCCCCGTCCTGAACGGAAAACTCCGGCATTCCCGGCACGTAGTCGCCAGCTCCCGCCGTGGCATGAACATTTTGCGTTTTTGCCTCTGGGTTCATAGTTTCGGTACTCAACTGTAGCTCCTCCGCGTGTCAGCAGGCGGGACGGTGCCGCCCTTGAATTGCACTGGAATGCCGCCCAGCGGATAGTCCTTACGCTGCGGGTGTCCGACCCAATCGTCGGGAAGCAAGGACCGGGTCAAGGCCGGGTGGCCGGTAAAGATGATGCCCATCATGTCGAAAGTTTCCCGCTCGTGCCAGTTGTTTCCGGGGTATATATCCACGATGGAGGGGACTTTCGGGTCGTCTTCGGGTGCCGCAGTCTCGATGCGCAGGTTGTGGTTGTGAGTCACGCTGATGAAGTGGTACACGGCGTGCAGTTCCCGCCCGGTGTCGTGCGGGTAATGCACCCCGGACACGCCCATGCACAGCTCAAAGCGCAAGTCCTGGTCGTCACGCAACGCTTTTGCGACCGTCACCAGGTGCTCGCGGGCGACGTGAATCGTCAGCTCACCGTGGGAAACGACGACCCTGTCTATGGCAGTGAGAGGATCCACCCCGGCCTCACGCAAGTCTTCCTCCAGGTAGTCCACGCACTCATCAAACCAGCCCCCGTAAGGCTTCGGAGACTGCCCGGGCATCATGACTTCCCGGTGCAACTGACCGTAACCGGAAACGTCGCCGGTGCCGTGAACCCCGAACGGGTTGTCGCGCACCCCCAGGGATTCGCCGCGAGGATTGGCGTACTGGGGCAGTTTCGGCTCCAGCTCGCCCTCCGGGGCGGCTTGCAAATCTTGAGTTTCTTCGCTCACGCCATCAGTCCCTTCATGTCGTTCAACGAGGCCGCCTGTAGCGCCGCGGCTTCCGCCTTGCGGATGGCTTCCTCACGATTCTTGCCCAAAGGATCGACCTTGATGTGGTCGCGCAAGCTCAGCAACGCCCCCAGCAGCATCTCCGGACGCGGCGGGCAACCCGGCAGGTAGATGTCTACTGGCACCACGTGGTCACAGCCCTGCACAATGGCGTAGTTATTGAACACGCCGCCGGACGAAGCGCAAGCCCCCATCGAGATGACCCACTTCGGGTCGGCCATCTCGTCATATACGTTGCGCATGATGGTGGCCATCTTGTGCGAAACACGACCCGAAACCAGCATCACGTCAGCGTGACGCGGGGAGGAACGGAACACTTCCGAACCGAAACGGGCGATGTCGAAACGCGAGGCTGCGGTCGCCATCATCTCAATAGCACAGCACGCCAAACCCATCGTGACGGGCCAAATCGAGAGGGCGCGAGCAAAATCAGTGAGCTTTTCCGGCAAGGCCGCCAAGCCGTCAGAATCTTGATCCAACATTTTATGGTTTCCTCCAAAATACTTGGAACGGTTTAGTTCCAGTCAAAGCCGCGACGGGCCCACACATAGATAAAGGGCACTGCCAGCAGTTCCACGAAAGTCATCATGACGAACATGCCGAACTTTCCTTGCTGGAAAAAGGAAATCGCCCAGGGGTAAAGAAAAACCACCTCGATGTCGAAAATGATAAACATCATGGCGGTTAGGTAGTACTTAACCGGGAAACGCGCCTGGTTTCCGCGAGCCGGAGTGGGGTCACAGCCACATTCATACTTGGCATTCTTAACGCGGTTTGGTTTCGTGGGACCGAACAAATAACCGGACAAAACCCCAGCTAAGGCCACTACCGCGGCTACTAACAGCATTATCAGCAGCGCTACGTAAACGTTCATAGCTTCTCCATCTTTGAAAACACCTGAGTTGCCTGCCGGCACCATAACCAGCAAAATCTTCCCAAGCGAGTTGCCAGCTCCACCCTACAGTTTTTCCTCCTAACTCAGTAAATTTTGTACGAAATGCAGGATTATCGCCGAGTTTTTCTTGAATTTTGCTCAATCTGTGCGCTGTAGTGCGGATTCGATTTAGGAAAAAAAGAGTTTTCTAATTGGGACTTGGGTCCCTATTCGGAGGCCGGTTGGTGGGGAGTTCAGCGCCTGCGTGCGTAGGGCCGCGTCGGGAGTCTGCCCGCGTGCTACCCTGCTGGTTTTGGGCGCTGAGCGGGGGAACCTAGGATAGATGGGTGCTATTCGTCCACACTCGCGCCGTTGATCGCGATTTGTCCCCGGAGCTGGTTCCGATGGACGCCGCGGCGCTCCCCACGGACGGTTTTTTCTTTGCTTCTCCCCCCGCACAAGGCGCCCCCCTCACGTTGGCTGCGCCGGGTTTGGGGGATTTTCCCGGTCAGGACTTTGCTCCGGCATGGCATTGGGAGGACGGCTCGGACCTGGATCGGGCCGGGGCGGCGTGGTTCCTGGTGGGACGCCACGCCCAGGTGTTTGATGCGGTGCAGCGACGCGGCACGGGCCCGGTGGCCTTCGCGTCCTTTGGTTTTAACCGCTCGGCGACCTCGGTGTTTGTCCTGCCGTCATTCCTGGTGGGAAGCGACGAGGAGGGGGCGTGGATTACCGTGGCTTATCAGGCCGCGAGTCCCGATGAGCCTCGAGCGGCCCGATTGTATCGGGCCGCCATAGCTTGGATTAAAAACTTTCCCCACCGCCAGCTCCAAGATGCCCTGCAGACGCGACCCGCCGCCGTAGTGGGAAAAACGTCTTACCAGGAAAACGTCGCCGCCGCCGTGCGCGCCATTCGCGAGGGCAAAGCGGAGAAAATCGTGATGGCTCGCCCGGCTCGCTTCGAGTTCGCCGGGGAGGCAGGCGCGCAGCGGGCGCGTGCAGCCGGTGGGGCTTTAGCCTCCCGCCTGCGCGAACGCTACCCGACTTGCTGGATTTTCAATGTCGGAGGGCTGGTCGGAGCCACGCCGGAGATGCTGCTGGAGGCTGCCGCGGGACGGGCACATTCGCGAGTTTTGGCGGGCACGGCGACACCCGGCGAGGACGTGGATTTGGCTCATTCGGCGAAAAACCTGGCGGAACACCAGGTGGCGCTGCGTTCGGTGGCCGAGCCTTTGCGCCGCGTTGACCCCGATTTGGAGACGAGCGGGCCTTACCTGTTACAGCTGCCGAATCTGACCCATTTGGCTACGGATTTGCACCTGCGGGTGCCGGCGGGCAAGACACTGCTGCACCTGGTCGCGCAGTTTCACCCCACGGCGGCGGTGTGCGGGCTGCCGCGGGAGTTTGCGCAAGGGTTTATTTCCCGGTTTGAAGCGGATCGCGGGCGTTACGCCGGGCCGGTGGGCTGGGTCGATGCCCGGGGCGGGGGGCAGTTGGCTTTGGCGCTGCGGTGCGCCCAGCTCGATGCGCTCGGCGTGGAGGCCTGGGTCGGGGCGGGTATCATGGCGGATTCCGACCCGGAAACCGAGTGGCGGGAAACCGGCGCGAAACTGGCGCCAATCCGGGATTGCCTGGACTTGTCGGCTGAGTGACCCACGGGGCGCTCAGAAGGATTACCCGACCTTGCCAGATGGGCGGGTTAAGCGCGACGAAGCGCCCCCACCGACCTAACGCCGCCGCACTGCTAATCCACTAGCGGCGATAGGTGGCGGTCAAGGTCGCGCGCGCCAACCCGTTGAACAGGCTCATGAAGTGTACCGTGGCGTTCGTCGCGGTGGCCGGATCCAGCTCCAGGCTGGGGATTTTCAAGGCGTGAACAGCGAAAACGTAGCGATGTTCCCGGTCCCCCGCCGGCGGAAACGGACCATCGTAAGCAAAAACCCCGGTATCGTTACGGATATGAAAAGCTCGTCCGCCCGTTAGGGCTTTAATGGTTGCGTCGTCCGCACCTGCCCCCAGCGGCAGGGAAGTCACTGACGGGGGAATATCCACCACGGTCCAATGCCAGTAGCCAGACGGTGTGGGAGCATCGGGATCGAAACAACTCAGGACGTAAGAGGCAGTCTGCGCCGGAGCCCCGGACCAGGACAGCTGCGGTGAAAGGTTTGCGCCCTCACCGGAAAAGTCGCGGGGCATAGCTGTTCCTTCCTGCAAGTTTTCACTGGTGAGAGTAAAGGACGGTAGCTGCGGGAGCGCTTCGGCATAAGGATGTGGGGCGAGGGGACGAGAATCTAAGTTCATGGTGTTTCCTAACTGTTGGGGGTATTCGAGTTTCGGCGTGCGGTCGGTACTCTCGTCAGCCGACACGACAGTCTGTGCCGACCGCCGGGGGCGGATACACCTTAAGTGTAGCTTGGCGTTACCGAGACCCGCTCCCTCTAAATCCAGGTATTACAACCGCGGAACGCCACTTTGAGCGATTTTGTGACATGTAGCAAAATCGCTCAAAGCGCGTTTGTACGGCAGATACGGCGCAGAACTCTGCGCCATTGACGCTTAGTTTGACGCCATTTCTCTCCCCCCACCTCATCACCAAATGCAAGCCGGGACATCGGGCGCGACCGGAGCAGGGGGCGACTCAGCAACGAAACGCCCCACCGGAAACCCCCTAACCCGACGGGACTAACCTAGGGAACTAATCGAGACTGGTGGGATTCAGCAAGAAATCCAGGACACTCATAGTAAGGATTCCGTGCTGGTCATAGGTGGGTTTCACAGTATCGCGCACCAACAAGATTTTCTTGAAGCTGTCCGGGACCTCAACAAGCGGAGCTTTCTCTTGGCGTTCCTTTTCCGAGTCCGGGATACGCCAGGCTGATTGCAGGTAGCAGCGCCGCGAACCGAGATTTGCCACGAAATCTACCTCGAGGTTTTTCCGAATGACTTTGCCGTCTTGACGAGCCTGTTTTTCCACGCAACCGACATCGACCGAGAAACCCCGCAGGCGCAGCTCATTATAAATAATGTTCTCCATTAGGTGGTTTTCCTCGACTTGGCGAAAGTTTAACCTAGCGTTACGCAGACCCACGTCCTCGAAATAGTATTTTTGCGGACTCCCGATATATTTTCGACCTTTCACGTCATAGCGAGACGCTGCCTCGATCAGGAAAGACTCCTCCAAATACCCGATATAGGACGCGATAGTGTTCGCGCTGAGTTTTGACTTCAGGACGCTCTTAAATGTCGCCTCTATCCGCGACGGATTCACCAACGAACCAACCGAGGACGCCAGCACATTCACCAAGTCCTCTAACTCTTGCGTTTTCTCAATTCCGTTCCGGGCAATAATGTCCTTTAAATAAGCTTCCGCAAACAAGCGCTCCAGGTAGCGCGACTTTTGCTGGTCACTGCGCATCGACAGCACCAGCGGCATTCCCCCATAGAGCACATACTCCGCCCAACCGCCATACCGATCCCCGTCGAATCCACTCATATACTCTGCAAAAGACAGTGGCCGCACCCGGACCTCGTCCCCGCGTCCGCGAAACTCGGTCAGCACATCAGTGGAAAGCATCTTCGAGTTACAGCCTGTCACGTAAACATCCACGTTGTGGGAACGGAGCAACCCATTCAAGACCCCGTAAAGACGCGGAGCCAACGTTCCTTTCAGCTCTTGGTCTGTTATCGCATACTGGACTTCGTCAATGAGCACGTAGTATTGCGAGGTTTTGTCAAGGAGTCTGGATTTCAGGTAATCGTTGAGCGCGCCGGGGTCGCGGTAAGCTGTCGCATCTTCCGTATCCAGCGCGATTTCAATAATGTGTTCATCGTCTACGCCCAGCTCCCGACGCAGATAATCGGCGAAAAGCCTAAACAGCAGGTAAGTTTTTCCGCAGCGCCGAACCCCGGTAATGACTTTAATCATCCCGTTTTGCATCCGGTCAATGAGCTGGTTGAGATAAACGTCCCGGCGGATTTCCACACTGTTAGTCTACTCCACTTTGAGCGATTTTGCTTCATGTAGCAAAATTGCTCAAAGCGCGTTTGTGCGGCAGATACGGCGCAGAACTCTGCGCCATTGACGCTTAGCTTGACTCCGCATCGCAAGTGTTTACGAATATCCTCACGCTAGAGGCTGCTCTCTCCAGCTGAGGGCATATGCACGAACGACCGATTTCAGACCTAAATCTACGTCATTGCCCCACTGTGCTTGTGCAAAACCGCTGGTAGACCCGATTCTGGCTGAATAAAGGGGCTCCAAAGCGAAACGAAATCGGTCATGCGTGCAGGGCATGACGTAAAACCCCGCCGCGGACCTGGCGGTAGGATAGAACCTATGCGCGCGAACCTCGACAAGAATCCTCACGACGTCCAATCCATGTTCAATGCCGTGGCCGGCCGTTACGACCTGATGAATTTCCTCGCCTCCCTGGGGCAGGAAAAAGCGTGGCGCACCCACGTCAAGCGCGCGGTGGTGACGCGGCCATTTTTGAAGGTGCTGGATGTGGCCGCCGGGACCGGCGCCAGCTCGATTGAGTTCGTGCGCGCCGGGGCCAAAGTTGTGGCGGTCGATTTTTCCGAGGGCATGATTGCCGAGGGGCGCCGGCGTCACCCGGAGATTGACTTTCAACAGGGCGACGCGATGAACCTGGACTTTCCTGACAATACTTTTGACTGCGTCACCATTAGTTTTGGGCTGCGCAACGTGTCAGACCCCGACCGGGCTTTGCGGGAGTTTTACCGGGTAGTGCGCCCCGGCGGGCACGTGGTGGTGTGCGAGTTTTCTCGCCCTACTTTTGCCCCGTTCAGAGCCGTTTATCGGTTCTTTTTGCACCGGGTCATGCCGCCGATTGCCCGGCTGTTCTCGACCGATGCCGTGGCGTATGACTACCTGGCCGAATCTATCTTGGCTTGGCCTTCTCAGTACGAGTTCGCCGCCCAACTGCGCGAGGCGGGTTTCGAGCGCCTGCAGCTCAAGAACCTCACCGGCGGTATCGTCGCCCTGCACCGAGGCTACAAGCTGAAGTAGCCGCCGCCCCGGGGTGTCTCACAGATTCGGCAAAACGCAATAGTTCCTGGTGGTGTGTTTCGTCACATATTCGGTTTTTATAATGACAACGTGTTGATAACAGACGAACTTTTTGCTAAAATCGAACTAAGGAGGAGCGCCATGACGACTACGAATTTAAACATTAGGACTGACAAAGAGGTCAAAGAACAGGCCGACCGCATCTTTTCGGAACTGGGTCTCAACATGACCACGGCTATTAATATGTTCTTGCGTACTGCCATTCGCGAACAGGGAATTCCTTTCAAGTTGAGTCTGAATGTCCCCAATGACGCTACCGCTGCCGCGATAAGGGAGGGTCGGCGGATAGCAGCCGACCCCAACGTTAAGGGCTACTCGAGTCTCGATGAGCTAAAGGCCGCATTGGAAGTATAAAGTACGAAGTCAGGTTTACGAGCCATTTTAAGAAAGACGTGAAACTCGCAAAAAAGCAGCACCGGGATTTAGAAAAACTATTCAAAGTTATCCAAGTCTTGGCAGAGGGAGGCACTCTGCCCGAAAGATACCGCGACCACGGCCTTTCCGGCACTTTCGCGGGAACCAGGGAATGCCACATCGAACCGGACTGGCTGCTGATCTACGAAATCCGCAGTAACGTGCTCGTGCTGATGCTCTATCGACTCGGCACCCACGCGGAGCTATTCCAGAAATAGCTTGAGCTGCCTGTTTCCAGGCAGCTCAAGAACCTCACCGGGGGTATCGTTGCCCTACACCGAGGCTACAAACTGAAGTAGCCACACCCCCGCGTAAATGCCGGGCTGGCCGCCGCCCGAAGGCAGCGACCAGCCAGCTAGACACGCGCGTACGGCTATTGCGCCTGGAGCGTCACGGGAATCTTCTTTTCCGCCCCGTTCCGCACCACGGTTAGTTCCACCGTGTCGCCCACGGCGTACTGGCGCACGAAGCCGACCAGGGACAACGAGCCTTTCACGGGCTTGCCGTCAATCTTGGTGATGATGTCTCCCTCTTTCAAACCGGCTTTATCCGCGGCCGAACCGGAGTTGATTTCCTGGACCCGCGCACCCAAACGGGACACTTTGTCCACGGTGGCGACCTCTTGGCCCACGACGACCCCGAGAGCCGCGTGCACCGCTTCGCCGTGATCAATCAGCTGGGTGGCAATCATCGAAGCCTGATTAATCGGGATGGCAAAGCCCAATCCGATAGAGCCCGCCTGACCCTCGCCAGTCGAGCCACCGGAACCCGATAGACTCGCAATGGACGAGGTCACGCCCACTATCCGCCCTCGTGAATCGAACAACGGACCGCCGGAGTTACCCGGGTTCACCGCCGCATCCACCTGAATCGCGTTCGTGGTGACTTCAGTAGGAGCGGTGCTTTTCTCGGGCTGGGAAGGTTGCAGCATCCCGCCACCGCCGAAGTAACGCCGCAGACCAAAGGGATCTTGCTCATCCTCGTCGTCGGGACTACCCCCCTGCACCGCCTGCACCCGCACCGGACGGTTCAGCGCCGAGACAATGCCCGTGGTGACGGTAGACGATAGCCCCAGAGGGTTACCGATGGCCGCGACCGACTCCCCAACTTTCAGGTCGTCGGAGTTGCCCAACGGCGCCACGGTTAGATCTTTCGGCGGGTTCTCAATCTTGATCACCGCCAGGTCAGTCAGCACATCACGGCCCACGATTTTTGCTTTGTACAAGCGTCCGTCGAACAGTTCCACGGTGATGACCCCGTTGCCGTCCGCGGCTCCCGCCACCACGTGGTTATTGGTCAGGATGTAGCCTTTCGAGTCGATAATCGAGCCGGAGCCCTGGTCGGATTCGTTGTTCGTTTCCACCGAAATCGCTACCACGGCGGGACGAACCGCCTTGGCCACGGCCTCCCAGTTCGGGTTCTGAGAGTTGGAGTTTGCCACTGGCTCGGGGGTGGCGACGTTCTTATCCTCCGGGTTAAACAGGGTGGAACTGGTGGTTTCCCCATCATGCCCAAAGAGACCGCTCT
Organism: uncultured Mobiluncus sp.; assembly: GCF_963511525.1. Classification (NCBI taxonomy): domain Bacteria; kingdom Bacillati; phylum Actinomycetota; class Actinomycetes; order Actinomycetales; family Actinomycetaceae; genus Mobiluncus; species uncultured Mobiluncus sp. Next base: position 173,366 of record NZ_CAUPIY010000002.1, read on the forward strand.
GTTCGATGGCGTACAAACCTCCGGTACTCAGCAGCGATGCCGCCACCGCCACGCCAATCATGGCTCCCCATCCGGGACGGCTTTTTTCCTTTTTATCCCCCGGGGTCGCCGACCAGGTCAAACTGTTTTGCAGCGGGTTCGTCGCCCCGCGGGTGCCGGTAAAGGGGTCGGAAGTCGCAAACGGATTGCCTCCCTGATAGCCCGGTTGACCTGGGTTGGAGCCAGCTGGCTGACCCTGATTCGGGTGGGTCGCGGAGTATTGCGGGTTTGCCGGATTCGCGAGGGGGTCGGAAAAGCCCGGAGTGGTGCCCCAAAAGGCGTTGGCGCCGTACTGTGCCGAAGGGTTCGCGCTCGCCGGGTTGGCCGGGTTGGTCGGGTTCGCCGAGTTGGCCACGTTCGCCGGGTTGGTCGGGTTGACGGGCTGGGCAGAATCGGTGTCTGACGAGTGGTCAGAAGCGGTGTCGGTCGGGTGGGCCGGGGCGGTGTAGGGCGAACCGGTGGAGCCGCCGACAGGCTGGCCAGCGGGGACGCTCCCGGACGGGCTTGTGAAACCGTCACCGGCCGAACTTGCGGACCCCGCGCCCGCGACTTCACTAGAAGCCTGCGCAACCGGACTAACACCGGACTGATTGGCATAATCGCTGGCCTCAGCGGGTTCAGCGCTGGCCTGTCCGGCGGGAGTAACCGAGATAATCCGGCCGCTCAGGCTGGGAGCTTGCGTCTCGGTGGGCTGTGGGTTGGCGGGCGTCGCGGCCTCATTAGAGTTCTGGGGATTCATGGGAATCTGCGTTTCTTGATGTTCCGAAGTGGGCCCGGTATTTTCTTGGTTTTCTGGCGCGGGCGTTTCCTCGGGGGAAGCCCAGGGGTTATTCGTATCGCTCACTGTTTCTCCTCATAAGTTCTGACCGGTTTTGACCCGGTGACTTCAAAATTACCTGGGATACTGGCGCCGGCCTGTGGTCAAAGCTCGTTCCCAGGTAGGATTTGCCAGGTTTGTGCTCTCAGACACCGGCGCGAGAGGTCCTAACTTTCATTTCGACACTTTTGCAATATATTCCCCCACCGCCGGATTGTTCAAAGTCAGGCCGGGGGCAGGACTATTTCCAGCAGGCTCAGCCCCCTGACCGGTTGGGCCAGGGCCGAGACCAACCCCGCCAAGCTGTCGACCCGCTCGGGTTGCCAACCCACCGCCCGAGCTAGCCCGCAAACATCGCCAACCTGGGGAGTTAGGAACATCCTGGTGAAGGTATCCGCCGGAGCCGCACCGTGCTCCAGACCGCCAAAAATCCGCCCACCCCCGTTGTTTATCACGATGACCTGCAAGTTTGGTACTTCTTCGGCGCTGCCGTGGCACAAGGCACCCAGGTCGTGGAAAAACGACACGTCCCCAAAAACCAACCGCATCGGCTGGCGCCGAGCCAGCGCCGCCCCCCAAGCCGAAGCAATCGTGCCATCAATCCCAGCCAGACCCCGATTGGTAAAGACGCGGTGTGCGTCGCACGTGCTGACCTGGGGATTTATGGCCTGAGCGGGTGTGGAGGAGTCGGGTTGTGCGGGATTTTCTCTCGATGCGCGCGGCATCAGCACGTCCGCCCGCGGGGGGTCTGGAATCGGGTTTGGGGCCGAATTGCGCGCCACCGCGTCGAAAACGCGGATAGTCAGCGAAGCCCCCAGGAACAGGTCCACCGGCTCGGGCGAATACATAGTGCTGTCCCAAATCACTTGCGCCGCGCTGTGAAAACCCCAGTCCTGGGTCAGGGTCGCGGCCGCTTTTTCACCCGCCACACGCCACATTTCCAACCAACTTTCCGGAGCCTCGGCATCGGGCCGGCGGGGAGCCGAGCCTTGTGACGGTTGCGCTGCTTTCGCCAGTTCACAAGCCAGGGTGGACGCGTCCTCCCACTGGCGAGCGATGTTGCCCGCCAGGTTGACCGTTGTGCCCGGCGTCCCCACGGTTTCCACGGGAATGTCGCGGCGGGAAATGAGCCGCGTAATCGGCCTGGTCAAGGTAGGGCGACCCGCGACAATGACGCGCTCCAGGTTGTGCTCAGCCACCGCCGCCAACGTCGTCCCGGCGGCTTTGGCGTAGGCTCGCACCGCGTTGGAGTGACGCCGCCAGGCAGTTTGCGGTTCAGCCAGGACGGGAATCCCCGCGTTTTTGACCGCCTCGCGCAAGTCAGCGTAGGTAGCGTCGCTGAGGTCCCCGGCAATCAGTAGGGTACCGCGCGGTGCCTGGTGTGGGTCAAAAGGTTCCTCGCTGGCGTTGGTGCGGGCGGCGCGGGTGGCGAACGCCTCAATAGTTTCGGGGGGCGCCAGAGGCTCGATGAAGCTGGCGTTAATGTGTACCGGTCCGGGGAGGGGGAAGTGTTTTTCCGCGGTGGCCGGGTGAGGCGAGGCGCTTTCGCCCTGACAAGCTGCCGCTGCGGCCGACACGGTATCTTGCAGCTCCGCGGGGGTGATGCCGGGTTGAATATCCGCGGCGAAACGCACGAAATCCCCGAAAATCCCTGGCTGCCAAGTGGTTTGGTTCGCGCCGGTGCCGCGCAGCGCCGCAGGACGATCCGCACTAAGAACCAACAACGCCAGTCCCGCGTGAGCCGCCTCCATCACCGCGGGCAGGGCGTTGCCCACCGCGGTGCCAGACGTCATCACCAAAACTGCCGGATGCCCCGCGCGCGCCGCCCCGAGAGCCATAAAAGCCGCATCGCGCTCGTCAATGCGAACGTGCAGGTCCAGGCGGTGGCTGGCTGCCAAGTGGTTCAAGGCATAGCCCAAGGGGGCATCGCGGGAGCCGGGGCAGTAAAACCAGTCCGTGAATCCCTGCTTCACCAGTAAACGCACCAAATCCCCAGCGTATTGCTGGTTTGAAGCGTCTTGATTGTCCCGCTGACTGGTGTCACCCACAACTCGCCCTTTCACTGTTCGCATCATGCTTTTCGCGTTCCCCGCAAAGCCGGTAAACCGTTGGAATGCCGGGAAACGAAAGCCGTTTCAAAACTGCAAAATTTTCGTCTCCGGGGTCAATGCTACCTTTCAAGTACTATCGCGCCTACCGAAGGGAGGTTTATGGACAGAACCCAGTCATAAGGTTTCGATTTAGTTCATCACTGGTACCGTGCGGGTATTCAGCCGTTTCGTGGCGGGTGTGTTCAGCCATTTTCTTGGGGAAGCTGAATTTTGATGGCCTGGCCGCGGTGAATCCAATAGCCGCGGGCGGGCGGGAATGCGGTTCCGTCTTGGGGGACGCTGACGCCGAAGATGGCGGTGGTGTCGGCGGCGCTCAAACCGAGAGAGAGTCCCGCAGCGGGGGCTTTCACCACCGCATTCAACTCGGAGTCAGTCATCCAAGACAGCCCATCATGGGAGTTCGCAGCGCCCGAGGCAAAAACCAGGTGTCCGCGACTACGTGCCGCGCGGATGACGTCTGCCATGGCTGTCGCAGTGTCCGTGTTTTGAGCAAATCCGGGCAGATCGGCAATAAAGATAGCTAAACCGGGGAATCCCGGCGGGGATTTTTGTTCCGCAACGGAAAGCAGCTGGTGATAAAAGTCGCGGAAGTCTGAGAAACCACAGGATACCGCGTCCCAAATCTCCAGACCAGCCAGGGTTTCCAACGCGGGCGAACTGTCCTCACGGCTTTGGGCAGACAACAGCACCATCCCGGTGTCCGGGCTGGAAGTACGCAGTGAACGAGCCAGCCAGCGCATGACCGCCAAGCTCACCGCCCGGTCGACTTCCCCGTCCCCTCGCGCAATGAGGTAAACCCCACTGGTGATGGTATTGATTTGCCGACCACCGGGGGCACTCAGCCCCAGCGCCATTTCTCCCTTAGGAGCAACGGTGAGGGCGGTGGCAAACACCGGTACCGCCAATCGGTCAATCCGGTGGGCCGGGGTTTTTGCCAGCGCGCCCAAACGTTCCAGGATGCGTGTCTGGGCGGGCTCGGAGGGGTCGTTACCGAGGACAGCGATTTGAATAGCTCGCGGGTCATCCGCGACGAGGCCGCGGCCGGGAACGGAACCGTCTAACGCGATTCGCATTCCGAATGCACCTCGCCACGCTGCCGGTAGGTTCTCGAGGCTTTCGGCGCTGATGACGAAATGGATTCCGACGACTCTACCTCCGGTGATAAGTTCCAGAAAACTGGCGGAACTGGCTCCCGGCAGGGATTCCAACACGGCTTCCAAACCGTCAATCGCGACGATAATGCGCTCGCCACGGTCGGTTTCACTGCCCGCTACGCTATCCGCGTCGAAGGGTGTGCCGGGCTGTTCGCCGCGCAGCACTTCGCGCAGTTCAGGGAAGCTGCGGGTGGCGTTGCGCAGCGCTATTTCGGTACGCCAACGCCACCGGCTGACCAGGTACTCAATTGTGTCGGCAATTGTCTCCGGCTCGTTAGCATGGGCTACCACACCCACGTTTGCCCAGTTAGACAGCACATCGAGGGCGGGGTCGGCGCTGCAGACATAGAGAGTAACGGGATGGCCTGAGGTGTTCAAACTATCGGCAGCGATGGCCCGCAGGACTCCGGTGCGCCCGCTACCGCTCGGACCTGCCACGAACAGGTTGCCCTCGCGGTCGGGGGTAAAGCCAAAGGGGACGACATCTTGGTGTGCCAGGTCATCGCGCACCCCCAGGCGGAACTCCGCGTCGCTGGATTGTCCCAAGGCCGCTAGGTCATAGACATTTTCCAGCCCGGAAGTCCAGCGCCTGACTGCGGATTTTCCGCGGCAAAACGACCCTGCCAGCACAGACAGCGGAGTTGCGGCTCGCAGCACACCAACCGCGGGCTGGTTCCCGCTGGTTTTAGCCCGACTGGAACGCCCGCCCATAAGAGCCGGCGCTCGCCAGCGGCCGCCCGTTACCAGTGTCTGTGGGAACGCTGCTCCGCCCAGGGCGGTGAAGTTTACGGGAGCCAGCTGAGGGTCGCTAAAATCGGTAACCATCAGGGTATTTAGGGTCTGGAAGCCGGTCGCTACCCCGCCGACCAGCAGGACCCCGCGGCCGGGATGTGTGAAAGCCGCGTGCGGATCAATTTCAAAACTGCCACAAACCACCTCTAGGGCTTCGTCCTCCAGGTGCAGCACCACACGTGTCGGCAGGTACTTCAGGGCTTCGCGCGGGAGCTTTTCGGTGTCCCCGCTGCTCACCAGCAGGTGCAACCCTAGAGCGCGGTACATATGCAGCCGCTCCGCCAGCTGCGAGAGCTGCCGTGAGGTAAACGCCTCCCCGGCGGCTATGACGACAATTAAATCGGCCGGGACTCCCGCTATTTTGGCTCCGCGCGCTCGCGCCAGACTGCCTGCCCCGGATTCGCTCAGCCAAATTTCGCGCCGCTCAGTTTCCGCTTCCAGGTAACGCAGCAGCCGGGTAAACACGGCGTCTCCCCGCCCCGACTCGACACCTAAACAGTGCGGGGCTTGCTCCAGTTCGCCCCATTTCGTGCCGCGGGAGTCAAAAATAACCCAGTTCACGTCCTCCGGGCGCTGGGTCAACGCCAAGCCTGCCAAATAGGCAGCGATGACATTGGTTCGGGCAGCCTGGTTTTCTCCTGCCACGATGGCGTTCTTGCCGTCAGCCAAATCTAAGGTCACCGGGCCGGAGGTGCCGTAGCCGATGGCCGCCGCGCAGCGGGACCCGTCCCCCAACTCGCCTAAAACAGCCGCGCTTTCGCCAGTCGCCAGGGGATAAACATCGGTCAGCTGGGCCACTACCGGCAAAGGCTCGGCGGTTTTACCGGGCAGCTTCAGGTTGGCCAGGAGCTCCGCGACTTTTCGCGCACTAGGGGTAGTCAACAACAGGGGTTCCACACTCTGCCGGGTCGGGCGGGCGGACTGCAGCGGAATCCCGTTAGAAGCGGTGTGGCGCGGACTTTGCGGGACGGTTCCGGGAATGCGGGACACGCCGTCTTGCCAAGACCCGGTCGCCAAGTCCAAGACTTGCCGAGCAGCACTAACCGCACTGCTGAGGTCGTCAACCGTGTTAACCAGCCAAACGCCAGGTTCCGCGCCGAAATCTTCCCATTGTGAGCCGGCCGGGACTTCTCCGTCCACCACCAGCAACAGGCGTTGGCGTGAGCCGCGCAGACCCTTGCGGCTGGTCCAGGCTTGTGCCAGGCGTTCGGCGCTGGTTTCGCTCAAGTCGCTGACCGGCTCTAACTCTAGATCGTCGCGCACTGCCTCACCATGCGGCAGGTAGCTAACCCACGCCCAATGTGCGGGTTTCGCCGCGGCAACCACGATTTTCAGGTCGGCTGGGGAATAGCGCAGGGCGGCGCGAATCAGCAACTGATTCAACGCGGGTCCGCGCAGGTTTCGCGGACCGGTCACTGCCAGCGGCCCGGAATCCGCCGGAACATAGGCGACCTCCAGACCGGTATGTCCCGCACCGACCGTAGCGGCGCCAATCGCGCTGATTCTGCGGTTAATGGCCGTGATTTGTCCCGAGGTCGGGTGGCCCGTCTCCGCATTCGCCCCCGCCATCGGTCCCCAACCGCGAAACGGGGTCGCATCTGCGGGACTGCTCAACGTGATTTCGGGACGAACCTGGGTGAAACCGACCGGAATCCGCATTTGCGCACTCGCGTGCCCCCACAGTCCGGGCAGCAGGGCGTGGCGCGGGTCCGCCAAGTCGGTAACGCTGGCACGTATCGCCGCGTCGCGACGGTCCAAAGCCTTCTGAATCTGCGGGGTGAGCGCGGCCATGTCACGCTCATACCGCACCCAAGCCGCCCGGTTTTGGGTCAGGGCCCACCCCACTTCGGCGCCGCCCGCCACCACAGCGAGCCCCAGCAGGGCAAACGCCGCAGCACTGGGGAAAATGACCGCTAACACCCCAAACAGGGCCACCGGCACCACGGGCACGGCAAGCGTCGCAGGATTCGCCAGCCACAAGCGGGGTCGAGCCGGCATTTCTACGTTGATTCCCAACGGTTCGGGGTCGGTCACCGGTTGCGGTGAATAAGCCAGCAACGACTTCATTCCCGCCGGCGCTGGCGGCAGCTCGTCACTCTCCCCCACCAGCGCCAAACCTGCCCCCGGCGGTATCGGCGCTTTTGCCACCGGCAAGACCCGCGGCAGCACGTAAGGTTTACCGACCTGCGCCGGACCTGACCCGCCAACCTCACCCCTCGAGACTTGTGACCCCGAGGACTCAGCAACGACCGGCAGCGACCCGGTGCCTCCCGGATCCAACAGGGGCGCCAACGGTGTCACACTGAGGCGAGACGTCGGCCCTCCGCCCAAAGCTGTGGCCACATCGGCAACTCGAGCTCGCGCGTCCGCGTTTAACAGCACTTCGGCGGGGCTACCATCCACCAAGATTCGAACCGGTCGGCGCATCAGGCTTCAAACCTCAACAGGTAGTTTGGCGCTAGTTCCAGCACGTCACCGGGTTGAATGTTGTACCGCCTGTGCGGCTGTAAGTCCACCATCTGGCCTGTCGTCCGGCACAAGCGCGTGCCGTTGTCCGACCCCAGGTCCTCCACGGTAACTTCCCATCCCTCGGTACAGATTCGGGCGTGAGTGCGGGAAATTTCGAGGATTTCGGGTGGAGTAGTCAGGGAAAACACCCCTTCGCGCCCGTGGGTTTCCGGAGCCCGACCCACCACCAAATCGCCTGTCAGCTCGACAGTTTGCTGGTCGGTGGAACGTACCCAGCCAAGTTTCGGGAAAGCCACCTGAATCGGGGCGTCCAGGACTCCGCCGCAAACCCGGCAGCGGGGAAAATCCGGCGGATTGTGGTGGCCCAGCGGACAAATCCGCACGGTAAACGTTTTGCCCCCGTCGGCGCTGTGTTTCATTTCTATCCCTCGCTGTCTGGGGGAGGCGGGGGTGGCAGAAGGGAGCCCGGCGGCTCCGGCGGCTCGGATTGCGCGGAATCGGTCGGTTCAGTGGGGGTGGGCGCGGATTCTGGGGCGGTCACGTCGACCACAATCGCGGTCACATTATCGGTCCCGCCCGCCTGCAAGGCCAGGTTCACCAAGGAGTTTACTGCCATTTCGGGGGTGGGACTTTCGCCCAGAGTCCGCCCGATGACACCGTCATCAATCATGGAATGCAGCCCATCGGAGCACACCAGGAAACGCCGGGGTGCCGCGACCGGATAAGTCCAGGTATCAATCTGTGGCAACCCAACTTGACCAGCTCCGATAGCGCGGGTAATGACCGAACGGGTCGGCCAGACCCGGGCTTCTTCCACGGTCAGCATCCCCGCCTCGACCATCTCGGCGACTTGGGAATGATCCCGCGTCAGCCGGGTCAGCAACCCCTCTCTCAACACGTAAGTTCGCGAATCCCCCACATTGAGAACCAAGAACTGCGCCGCTTCCGACCCGTCCGTCGCGGCCGCGGAACCCGCCTCGTCAGCCGCGGACCCTCCTAGTGAACCCAGCAACACCAAACCTGTCAGCGTGGTTCCCGGCGGCGAAATCGTGTAATCGATGTTTTCCTCCACCAGCCCCATAACTTCCTCGCAGGCCGCCTCCAGGGATTCGCGCACCACCGGCAGGCTCACCTCCGTGCCGGTCAGAGGCTGAATATGCCCCAGCAGCGTAGCCGAGGCCTGTTTGCCTCCGGCATGACCGCCCATTCCGTCCGCAACTAAAAAGAACGGCAGAGTCGCCAGGAATGAATCCTGATTTTCGGCTCGTTTCAAGCCGATATCGGTGGCGGCAGCCCAGCGCAGTGTTTCCCCGTGGGGAAGCGTCCAGGTGCCGGTTTCGATTTCCATCGGTTTCGTCCTTCGCTCCTTATTTGCAGTTTCGTTGCCGCTGCTAACTAAAGTCTAGCGAACACGGCGGCTACCTGTTCAACTCTTTCGCGCCACCGTTTGCTGACCGCCGAGCTCACGGGTGCCAGATTTCCTTTCAGTTCCAAGGTTTCCACTGGATACAGGCGCCCATTTTCGAGGCGAGGATCCGCGGTGAGGATAGTGTCGGTGAACAAGCGCAGTGTCCCGAGTCCGCAGGCGGCTGTCGTTTGCAGCTGGGTCGCGAGGGCCAGTCCGGCGCTCAAGCCCACCCCGGTGTCTAAAGCTGAAGACACCACCAGAAGGGGCGCGCTGGTGCCACCCGGAGCAGCCGTCCGCAGCCCGTCCGCCACCAGGGCGGCGGCACGCGCCGGGCCGCCCAGGGGCATCGCTTTAATGACGGCTGCAGCCAGCCCGCTGGCGATGACCTCGGTGAGCTGCCCGCCCAAGCGGATAGTTTCGTCAGCCGCCACCGGAATCCCCGTCGCACACTGCAGTTCGACCAGTTCATCGAGGGTTTTACACGGCTGTTCGGCATACTGCAACCCGCCCGGTCCGGCCGCTTCGCACAAGCGCGGCAGTGCGGTTTTCGCCTCAGCCAGACTCCACGCCGCGTTGGCGTCTACCCGAATCTGGCCCGCCGCTCCCAGGGCCGAACGAACCGCGCGAATCCGGGCAATGTCGTCCTCGAGGTCGCTGCGCGGGTCGGCTACCTTCACTTTTGCCGTACCACACCCCGACTCGCGAACCAGCCGCGCCGCGGTGTCGGGGGCCACGACCGGCACCGTGACGTTGAGGGGAACGGGGGAAGGCGGGGTCGGTAACCCCTGTGCCGCCACCGCAAACGCCCCGGAAAACCAGGTGGCGGCGACTTCTGGAGGATAGTTGTCGAACGGCGCCGCCTCAGCCAGGCCGGCAGGGCCTTGTAAAATCAGCCCCTCCCGCACCGTGATATTGCGAAACTTGACGCGCATCGGTACAGAAAACACCCACGCCCGCTTGATTCCCTGCGCCGTAAACAGCTGGGTGCCAGCCGGGCCGGGTTCGAAAGGGGAAAGGCGGGCGGAACTGCCGGAATCCTCAACGTTGCTGGTCACGATGCCACCACGGGACCGGCTGTCTTTCCGGAGTCCGGCAGGGTCAGCGAGGCGGCGACTTTCGCCCCCACGTCGGCAAGCGGCCCGAAATCGGGGCCAGCCACCTGAAAAGCCAACACCCACAAGGTATCCCCGATAGCCGCCGCCCAGCGCTGCTGCACTCCCCGACCGTCCGGCAGACACGAATCAGCCCAGATTGCGGGGTTTTCAGCCAACTGGGAAGTCGCGACTTCCCGCGGCTGCCAACCGGCGGGTACCGCCAGTCGGCGCAACCAATTCACGCTGTCCTCCGGGCTCGTCAAGGGCGCGGACATCAACAAAATCCGCGAATGCGGGATAAAGTCGTGGGGCGTATCCAGCGCAAAACGGCTTTCCAGTTTCAGCCCGGGAACACGCGCGGGGGCGCTCGGCTCCAGGTTCAACACCCAAGTTTCGGGGTAAGCTAGCGAAACCCCGTCAATCATCTGGGTGTCGAAATAGTCAAAGCCGCGCCGGTTCACCTCCCGTTCCCGGCGCTTTTGCGCAGAGCGAGTGCGTTCCAGCGCCCCCAAAGCCCCATAGAGGCGCTCCTCTTTCATCCACCGTGGCTGCAGGAAACTCGGCACCGGCGCGGGAATCAACGCCCAAAACGCTACCCCGAGACCAATCAAAGCCAGCAAGGCCGCCAGCGGAATCCCCCACACTCGCCAAAAGGACAGGCCGGTGGCGTAAGTCACGCAGGCCTCGAAAAACGTCACGCCCAGGCACAGAATGGTCAGGCCGGGAATCATGATGGCCACAACCCGGTTACCCAGCTCAGTTTTCCCAAAACCATCACGCAGGAATTTCGCGTAGGGCGTCACCCAGGTCACGATTATCAGCGCGATTCCCACCAGCGTGGCAACCAGGAACGTGAAATCCATCTTCGCCTCCGCACGTCTGTCTGTGATTAATCCTAATTATGCTGTGTCTTACTGGCTCGGTGTACTACGTACGTAGACTCACTAAAACCCTCGTTTAGACCTCACGTTACTACATCAATGTCGGCGAACCGGGTGGATTCGCAACAAATTGAAAAAATTAAGAAAGTTTGAAATGCCAAACCGCAGAGTACGTAAGGGATGGGTCACCTGCACCGATTACAGCGATGGGAAATTCGTGTCCGCTCTTAATGATTTCATCAGGTATTGAGAAGGTGTATTCATTGTTAGAAACGAAAGTTTCACACGGTTTTTCACCGGTTTGGTAGGAACAGATATTCACAATTTCCCATGACTTTGGATGACCGTTCGAATCGACACCTTCGGGGTAATAAGCAGTGTCGATTTGCTCTAAAGGTACTGCACTGTGAATACGTATTTGGAACGTTTCCGCATCAACCGATTCGGGAAGGTTTACCCATTGTATCGGTGAGGCAGGTGCTTCATCATCGACTACTCCCCATGAAGAATGAGATTCATCAATGGAAATTTGTGGTGAGCAAAATTCTTTAGAGCAAAAACGTAAGTAAGGAACGTGGCTTGAAGCTTCGTCATTTTGGGATGAGACATGTCGCCCTCCGGTACATGAAGCAAGACACACAAGACAAAATAATAAAACCAGAGTGTTAGTCAAGCAAGACTTGGAATGAATAAAAGCTAACATTTTACAATCTCAATACATATAGGGGAATGAATTTTTGCCAGATGAAGCGACTGGAAAATGATTCTTACCAACCGTCCAATCACGAGAGGCTCCCAGATTCCAATCGTCAACATGCAATGTTCCGATAAAACTCTAGGGTTATCATTTTTTGGAATTACACGAAAATCTACCAAATCACTTTGGCTACTGTTGCGGCTATAGCTAATACACTTTTCATACTTATTAATGAGTAAGGATAAAATACTCCAAAATTTCGACATATTTTCGCCTTGTATAAAATCAATGCGTAAACTGATGTCACAGGGAAACTCACAGCCTCTAGAAATTGCTTCGATGTACCCCTCACCTCTAACGTCAGGGAAAATTGGCTGAGGAACCATATCGCCTATGAACTGTAAAATCCTAGAATTATGGTTATTTTCATCGACCCCAGACTTACCGTATTCAATAGTGGATCCCCACTCCGGTAAGTTGAAACTTCCCATACGAATTGCGACAGCATCCACCTGCGTATTCTTAACTTGTGACAAACAGTGAGACAACATCCAAAATAATAAAGAAAATGCAGGTTTTTGCTGATCTGCGAAACTCACATATACCGATGACACCAGTCCCGGAATGTCTTGCGGCCATTTCTCTTCCGGGTGATAATACCAGGGAGCGCATCTGTTATCGGTAAAATCAAAGCACTCTTCATTCATACCCTCGAATAGCTCAATTATCTGTTCTTTCTCGGATTCTGATATCTCTACGCTATCTTTGGTTACAGTTTTAGAAACAAAATTAATTTCTACTGTATTGCCCATGGCCAACAACTAATCTCTCGGTTGTCAGACTTATGCTCTCCGTAGCTTTTTTGCACCCCAGGCGCATACCCGGTGCCGAATGTATGCCATGAAGTTTTTTTGCCGGTTACGCATGCAACTCTAGCATTCGGTCCCGGTGTTTGCCCTTTGAGGCAAGGTTTACTTTCTCGAGCGTCTTCCATTCCCACCTTCACATATCGGTTACCATACCAGGCATATAGTTGAGCCGTAAGCCTCATGGTAGAAAAACTTGGATTTCCAACCGGTTTCCAGCACACATGCCCCGACACCTCAGCAACACCATTGGAGGGATGAGGATAATGCGCCGTAACCAGACCACCATTAGGCGAGATCAGATTCCGCCCCTGGTTGCGTGTCGTTGCTTGTGCTTCTTTCACCTCACCCACAAATTGAGTCTGCTGAATACTGTCCAACGAATCATCGTATGGAATAGGCTCGATTGCGCCAGCAGCCGATGGAACTGAAACCAGCAAAGATGCTGCTACGCAGCCAATCGCCACGGGTATGAAAACAGAACGCATGACATGCTCCCTTGCTAATGCCAAATAATCATTGTGTGTTCGCGATTATATCACCCAATACAGACAGATACTGCAAATTCGTCATTGCTGGTAATCAGTTTGCGCACTATCACAGAGATAGAACTCGTATCCCTAGTAATAATACGGAAACTCGTCCCAGTTCGGGGCCCGCTTCTCGAGGAAAGAGTCGCGGCCCTCGCGTGCCTCCGCGGTCCCATACGCCAGCCGGGTCGCTTCCCCGGCAAACATTTGCATTCCGACCAGGCCGTCGTCCACCGCGTTGAAAGCGTATTTCAACATGCGAATCGCCTGCGGGGATTTCCCGGCAATGGTCAGCGCCCATTCCCAACCCACGCGTTCCAGGTCCTCGTGCGCCACCGCGCGGTTCACCACTCCCCAAGCCTCAGCCTGGGCAGCGGAATAGGTTTCGGCCAGGAAGAATATCTCACGGGCGCGCTTGTCCCCGGCTTGCCGCGCCAGCAGCCCCGAACCGTATCCGGCGTCGAACGAGCCAACATTCGCGTCTACCTGTTTGAACTGGGCGTGTTCCCGGCTGGCCAGCGCCAGGTCGCACACCATCACCAGTGAGTGTCCCCCACCGGCCGCCCACCCGTTGACCAGGGCTATAACCGGTTTCGGGGTGGCGCGAATGAGGCGCTGCACCTCCAGGATATGCAGCCGCCCATAGCGTCCGGCCGCGTCTCTCGGGTCGGGGAGGTCCGCAGTTTCTGGGGTTTCCGGGTGCTTCAGGTCAGCAGTCCGGTCGGCCGGGTTTCGGGTTTCACAAGGGCGTTCGGGCGGGTTTGCCGCTCCCTCTGGCGGAAGTGGTGCGTCGTCGCGCGGAACGGTCACGTGATACTGGTAACCGTCAGCGCCACGCACCCGCTGATCCCCGCCACTGCAAAACGCATAGCCGCCGTCACGCGCCGGCCCGTTGCCAGTCAACAAAATCGTGGCCACACTGGCAGTCATGCGGGCGTGATCCAGGCAACGATACAGCTGGTCGACGGTTTGGGGACGAAAAGCGTTGCGCACTTCGGGCCGATTGAACGCAATGCGCACCACCGGTGCCGGGCTGCCGTCCGCGCCCACGCCCCGGTGATAGGTCACATCGCTGAGCCCCTCCAGTCCGACTTCCCGCCACCGTTTTGCCTCAAAAACATCTGAAACCGCGTTATTGTCCACGCTTAGATTCTAACTGTTCACCAGCGTGTTGCGGCCGGCTGGGGTTACTGGAAACTGAAGTTTGTGTTGGGCAGCAGCTCAATCCAGGTGGTGCCGCGGTTGAGCAGGACGGGCTTGCCGGCCGAGTCCGTCAACAGCAGCGGCGAGCCTTCTGAATCTTTGGACCAGGTCACTTGGGCGACCGAGCCCCCGCTCGCCACGTAGGCGGTTCCGCCGCCGGTCAGCACCGTTTCGGGGACAGCAGCCCCGGCCGCATCTTTTGCGCCGGTGTCAATGATGGTGGTCAGCACCACCACCACGTTATCGGTTTGCAGCGGCGCTCCCGACCGGGCGCTCGCCGCCACGCCTCCATCAACCCGCTGCCAGCGCGAACCGGTCCAGTTGTAGCCCGCGACCAGGGAAGGGAAGCGCGCCGCCAGGGAATTCGCCGGAGTTCCTGACGAAACCGCGGTGGGAGGCTCCCCTAGGTCGGGGTTGACGAAATCGAAAATTGGGGGCGCGTCAGGCTCAATAGTGCGGTCTTTGCCGACCTTTTCGTAAAGTTTAGGAATCGAGAGATAGAGGTTGTGGGGCATGGCACGGAACTTCACGCGATACAGCGCCCCCAGCGCCTGATCTTCGTTGAATCCACGCAACCCGGAGGCGGGAACCCGAGATTCAAACACTGGGGTTCCCCCCGAATAGACCAGCATTCCGCCGAACGGAGCCGCGATACCCGGATCCATCGGCCGCACGGAACGCACGGGGCCGATTTCCTCGGGAGTATGCATATGAAACACGGCGTTATACCTCGTCATACCGCCCTCGACCTGTTCTTCGAACACGATGTCGGCGTCCTCCAGCCCTGATTGCGGACGAGCCGCCACGGTGTTCTCCACTTTCACCGCCACCGCGGGGTGCGGGGTTAGGTCTTCACGAGGTAGGCCGGTCAAGGGCCAAGAGGCAGGTTCCTCGGGCTGGGTGGTAGGGGGAGGGGTCTTTTCCGGCTCAGGCGTCGAATTAGCACAGGCCGTCAACCCCAGCATCCCCAGCATTGTCCAGAAAGCCACGAAAACCGCTAGAATCTTATTGAAACCGGCTGTATGACGGGTTCCGGGCATGTTGCGACGCCCGGCGCAAACAACTTTGTTTGCCGCATTTTCTGTGGTGTTATCCCAGGTTACAGCCATAATTGAACTTTAGCGTTAAGGCAGGGTGAAGTTGGTGAGTGACACAGCGAAGCGGGGGGTTCCCGTCCGGTTCTGTTTCCTGACGGGAGGCACGAAGCCCCAGGACGTAGTCAGTCTGGCCGAATTTTTGGATACCGCGATTGAGCCTTTTCTGACTACTGAGGAAGAACTCGCCCGCAGCGGTCGGGAAATCGCGGACGACTACGACTGGGAGGCAGCGTTAGCGGAAGTCCGCGCCGAGGATGACACGCAAACCCCGGACTTGCCCACGGAATCGGACCTGCCCGAACAACCTGCTGAGACCGCCCCCGACGCTACCGACACCGAAAAACCCGTAGGCGGAGCTTTTGAGGGCGACCCCGCGGACGTACCCCCCAGCGAGTTTGTCCGCAAAATCCTGGTTCCCATCGCTCCGGGAGTCGATCCGGAACAGGCCCGCCACACCCTGCGGTCACGCTTGAACGGTCCCCTGCCAGCCAAAACCGACTTGATTATGCAGACCTCCGGCTCCCAGACCGGCAACGGGCACTTGGTGGCGATTTCCGCCAGCGCTCTGGTGTCCTCCGCCCGGTCGACCCTGGCTGCCCTAGGCGGGCCGGGCCGCTGGATTCTGGCACTGCCGACCCATCACGTGGCCGGGCTGCAGGTGTTGACCCGTTCGCTCATTTCCGGGACGAAACCTGTCATTGTGGATACTACTAAAGGATTTAAGCCTGCCAGCCTGGTGCGCGCGGTGGAACGTGCCACCAAGGATTCAACCCTGCCGGTGTATCTGTCGTTGGTGCCCACCCAGGTGTCAAAGATTTTGGACGAGGGCGGGGACGCGGTCGCGGCTTTGGCGAAAGTGGACACCATCTTGGTCGGGGGTGCTGCGTTTACCCCGTTCCTGGCCGACCGGGCGAAAGCCGTGGGCTGGCACGTGGTAGAAACCTACGGAATGACCGAAACCTGCGGGGGATGCGTCTATGACGGGATTCCCCTGCTCGGTACCCAAGTTTCGACCGTGGGCGATACCGTGTGGATTACCGGCACGTCTTTGATGGAGGGCTACGTTGAGAAACCGCCGGCCGGAGTCGATCCCGCGGAGGTTTCGCCGTGGATTCAGATGGGGCCGCGCCGCTGGTTTAAGACTTCCGACACCGGCCGTATGGAGGGTCCGCGCCTGATTATCCAGGGCCGTACCGATGATGTCATCAACACCGGCGGGGTAAAGGTTCATGCTTCCGCAGTGGAACAGGCCTCGTTAAGTGTGACGGGGGTTGGTCAAGTGTGTGTGGTCGGGCTGCCCGATGCCCGCTGGGGCGAGCTGGTCACCGCGGTGGTGGTGCCTGGAGACGACCTCGACGTGGATTTGCTAGCCCCGATGTTGGGCTCCCCGGCTTCCTTGGGGATTCGCGGGAAAGACGGAACTTCTGAGCCGGATTCTCTGGCGGCGCGGATTCGCACCGCCGTCACCGCGGAACTCGGTGCCGCCCACGCTCCCCGCGTGGTCGTGGTCGTGCAGCACCTGCCCACGTTAGGGCCGGGCAAGGTGGCTCGTCACGAGGTTACCGAGCTGGCGAAACGGGAACTTCGCGCCGGTCGCGCCTGGGTGCGCTAACCGAGCCCCGCAGGGTCGGGCGGGCTTAGGACTTTGCTCGGGAGCGCTGTAAGGAGTTCCGGATCAGCCCTGCTATGAGGTTGGGGATGAATGTGAAACCGACATAGATGCCGGTGAACAGGAAAAATTCATCCCAGTAGACGCTGAGGTTAGAGGCAGCGTCCATCGCCAGAAAAAAGTGCGGAATAAAGAGTACTACCGGCGCGATGAGCCACCACAGTGACCAGCCGTTGGCAATCCCGTCTGCAACCCCGCATCCCAGTCCCAACAACGGTAGCGCCAGATAGAAAATCATCAAAATCCACCCGAAACCGCCATCGCCTACAGACTTAAAAATCGGTTGGGTCACATAGGGCAAAGCCAGGAACAGCACGGCATAAGCCGCTAAGAGAATCCAACGTGATTTGGAGTTAGACATCTGCGACCTCTCCTTTGCGAATGAAAACCATTTGAAAACCATGATACCGGCCGCTCGCCCTCTCCGCCCTTTTTATGCCATTTCCTCCGTTGGCTATCAGCCCGGCATGTCCAGAAATCGACAAAACAAGAAAGACCACGGTTTTTACGTTAAGATGAAGCCGTGGCCAGAGTTTTGTTGTTTATCTTGTGGTTGGCGCTGACCCTGTATGCGCTGATTGATTGCATTCGCACTCCGAAAGATAATATGCCCGGCAAGGTACCGAAGATTTTGTGGATTTTGCTGATTTTGTTGCTGAGCCCTATCGGGGCGATTGCGTGGATAATCGTGTCGCGAGTCGCCGCTGCCGAAGCCAAAGGCGGGGTTATCGAGCCGAATATCTGGTCCAGTGAGGAATCCGTACCCCTCAGTTTCGGGCGAAAACCCACCCCGGAGCAGCCTAGCGCTCCTGATGACGACCCGGAGTTCCTTGAGGAAGTCAGCCGGAAACTGCGTGAGAAACAGCGTGAAGAATACGAAAGCAAGAAGCGAGCGAAAGAGGACGAAAAACTCCAACCCCGCCCGGATGAAAAGTCCGGCACAGAGAAGCCTACTGACCCGGAAAATCCGCCGGATTCCGCGGACTCCCCCGAAACGAAATCCTAACCACCCGGGCTTGTGCCCCCGTCAGCAAACCGCGAGCATCCGGTTGGCCCGGGATCACCGCGCGCACCGAGCAACCCCGAGATGCGCAGCGGACAGCACGCACCGGCCTGCTGAACCGGAAACACTCCTGACCTGCCACGAAGCGATAGTAGCAGGCCGGACGGCTATTCCTCAGTTTTCTCGGAAGGTTCGGCCTTATTGGCCTTATCTTTTTCAGCCTTTTCAGCGGCTTGCTCCAAAGCCTCCTGGTTCAGCTCCTCCAGGGTGGCTTGCGCCCGGGCGCGCTCTTTCTCAGCCGCGTCCTGGATTTGTTCCTCACGCAACCGAGTATCGATGCTCGGGGGTTTCCCGGTGGAATCGTCCAAACCGTCACCGTCACGGTCACGCGATTTGCGGCTGGACACCAGGGAGGTGGGCTCGTCGGAAGGCCGGAAGAACACATCAATCCAGGCCGTGCGCGGGTCGGAATCCACGAAGATAGCTTTGAAGAACAGCGTGAGAGGCACCGCCAGAATCGCGCCGAGCGGGCCCATCACCGTGGACCACACCATCAAGGACAGGAAGGAAACGGTGGCGTTCAAGCCCACCGCGTTGCCGGCGATGCGAGGCTGCAAAATGTTCAAGAACAGCATCGACGCGACCATGTAGCCGATGAAGACCCCGACGGCCGGCCACACCCCGCCCAGCGCCAAAGCCAGCAGAATCGGGGGAATCATGGAAAGGATGAATCCCACCGCGGGAATGTAGTTCGCCACAAAAGCGAGGATGCCCCAGGTCCAGGGGGTCGGCACGCCAAACACATAGAGAATTCCGACGTCCACCAGCGCCACGACAGCACCAAAAACGGTGGTCATCAGGAAGTAAGTCCGCACCCGCAGGGAGAAGTTGCGCAGTGCGATGGCAAAACCTGGCGCGTAGGAAGCCAGCTCAGCGGCGCGACGGCGCACCACCACGATGTCTCCGACCACAAAAATCGCCACCATGATGATAAAGAACAGGGTGGTTCCCGCGCCACTAATCTGGTTAGCGAAACCGGACAGATAAGAAAATATCCGGTTGATATCCACGTTCTTCCAGGAATCCAACACAGCGGAAGTGTCCAGGCCGCGCTGATCCAACTGACTGATGGCGTTCTCATAGAGTGCCTGGAACTTTGAGCCGTAGCGGGGTAACTCCGTGACCATCGCGGTGATGGCAATCGCAATCAACCCCAGCATGACAAAGAGAATGGCGAACAGCAGCACGATGTTGACCAAAGCCGCCAAACCGACCGGCCAGCGGTGGCGAATCAGCCACTCCGAAACCGGGCGCACCGCCAAAGCCAGCGAAAACGCCAGGAAAGTCGGCATGAACACCCCGGCTATCTGTGCTAAGAGGAAAATAATCAGCGCGCTGGCAGCCAGCGCGAAAGCGAAGCGCATCCCGGTGGGCCAGGCCGCCAAGCCGGAGGCTGTCGCCTCTGAAGCCTTTACTTCTACGGTGTTGCCCGCATCTGCAGTGCTACTCGACTCGTCACCGGGGGCACCAGACTTTACCGCCTGAACCATCCCTTTGGCCTTATCTATCATTCCCATAGGAATAACCTTACCAACCTAGCGGCAAAAAATTGAAGTTCCCGGCCCGCCAACCGCAGCTGGCGAACCGGGAACCCCGAAACTATTGAATTAAACCCGATTCAGCCCTGTAATCACAGGTCACCGGGCATTTTCGACCCTACCCCCACGGGTGTTCAAAGTCGAAGTGACCTTCGGTGTCGTCGAACAGTCCGAATCCGGTCGTGTCGCTGTAAGGCAGCTGCGACATCAGCATCTCGTGACCGCTCTCGGAAGGCTTGATTTCCACGCGGCGGTAACGGCCCAGGCCGGTACCGGCCGGAATCAGCTTGCCCAGGATGACGTTTTCTTTCAGGCCCGACAGCGGGTCGTCGATGCCTTCCATTGCCGCGTTGGTCAGGACCTTCGTGGTTTCCTGGAAAGAAGCCGCGGACAGCCAAGAATCGGTGGCCAAGGACGCCTTGGTGATACCCATCAGCTCGGAACGTGCCGAGGCGGGCTGCTTGCCCTGCGCCACGACCCGCTTGTTTTCCTCGCGGAACTTCGCCTGGTCGATGAGCTGACCGGGCAGCAACATGGTGTCGCCCGACTCCAGCACGGTGACGCGGCGCAGCATCTGGCGCACGATAACCTCGATATGCTTGGCGTGAATATCCACGCCCTGGCTGTGGTAAACCTGCTGCACTTCGTTGACCAAGGAACGCTGGGTTTCGGCTTGGCCTTTCACTCGCAGCAGTTTCTTCGGGTCGATGGGCCCCTGGGTCAGGCGGTCGCCCACCTCCAGGTGATCGCCGTCCGCAACCAACAGAGCCTGGCGGCGAGACACCTCGATGACCAGGTCTTCCTTGCCGTCGTCACGAGTGATGATAACTTCGCGCGGGCCGGACGGGTCGTCGTTTATCTTCACCCGGCCGGCAGCCTCGGTAATGGTCGCTTCACCCTTGGGGGTACGCGCCTCAAACAGCTCCTGCACACGCGGCAGACCCTGGGTAATATCGGCCGCCGAAGCCGCACCACCGGTGTGGAAGGTACGCATCGTCAGCTGGGTACCGGGCTCGCCGATGGACTGAGCAGCGATAATACCGACAGCCTCGCCAATATCCACGCGCTTGCCGGTAGCCAGGGACCGCCCGTAGCAGGCGGCGCAGGTACCAATCGCCGCATCACAGGTCAGCACGGAACGCACCTTAATCTGGGTGATACCGGCTTTGAGCAGTTTCTTAATCGCTACGTCACCGACATCTTGACCGGCTTCAAGCACCACGTTTCCGGCTTCGTCCACCGCGTCAACAGCTAGGGTCCGTGCAAAAGCGGTGGTCTCGACCAGTTCGTCGGGCTCGACTTGGCCATCGTCGTTGACCGAACCGATGGTGATGTTCAGTCCCTTGCGGGTGCCGCAGTCTTCCTCGCGGATAATGACGTCCTGAGACACGTCCACCAGACGCCGGGTCAGGTAGCCGGATTCCGCGGTACGCAAAGCGGTATCGGCCAGACCCTTGCGGGCGCCGTGGGTCGCGATGAAGTATTCCAGCACGGACAGACCCTCGCGGTAGTTCGACTTAATCGGGCGCTCAATCAAGCGCTGCTTCGGGTCGGACACCAGACCGCGCATACCGGCAATCTGTTGAATCTGGGACCAGTTACCGCGCGCCCCGGACTTCACCATGCGGTACACATTGTTGCGTTCGGGGAAGTTATCACGCATTTCTTCGGCCACTTCATTCGTGCACGCCCGCCACAGGTCAATCAAGGCGCTGTAGCGTTCGTCCTCGGTGATAGCACCCAGGTCGTAGTCAGCTTGCACGTCAGAAGCGAGGTTTTCGTACTTTTCCAAAATGGCGGGCTTGGTCGAGGGCGGCACCACGTCCGTGAAGGAAATCGTGATCCCCGACCAGGTAGACCAGTGGAAACCGAAGGACTTGAGCGCATCCAGGGACACCTCAATATCGGCCTTTTGATACAGTTCCGCCAGGTCATTGACGATTTTCCCGAGCTTCTTTTTCTCTACCACGTAGTTCACGAACGGGTAGTCGCGCGGCAGCGAGTCATTAAAGATAACCCGACCCAGGGAGGTTTCCAGCTCAAAGCGGTCTCCCGGCTGCCACCCCTCGGGCATTGTCATGTCCTCTGGCGGTAAGTCGCCCGGTTCCATGCGGATTACGCAGGTTTCCTGCAAAGCCAGGTCATCGTTGTCGTAAGCCAGGCGGGCTTCGGCGGGGCTGGAGTAGTACTTCAACACCCGGTTACCGTCAGGATCAAACCGCGGGTTATGCACCATTTCCGGATCTTCGTCCGAGGTCAAGTGATAGATACCGATAATCATGTCCTGGGAAGGCATGGTCACCGGACGGCCGTCCGAGGGCTTCAAGATATTGTTAGACGACAGCATCAGCACGCGCGCCTCAGCTTGGGCTTCGGCGGACAGGGGAACGTGGACCGCCATTTGGTCGCCGTCAAAGTCCGCGTTGAACGCGCCACACACCAGCGGGTGCAGCTGAATCGCTTTGCCTTCCACCAGCAGCGGCTCGAAAGCCTGGATACCCAAACGGTGCAGGGTTGGCGCCCGGTTCAGCAACACCGGGTGGTTGGTGATAACCTCGTCCAAAACGTCCCAGACCTGGGGGTTTTGCCGCTCCACCATGCGCTTGGCAGCTTTGACGTTCTTCGCGTCCCCGTTTTCCACCAACACCTTCATCACGAAAGGCTTGAACAGTTCCAGAGCCATCGTCTTGGGCAAACCGCACTGGTGCAGCTTCAACTGCGGACCGACCACGATGACGGAACGACCCGAGTAATCCACGCGCTTGCCCAGCAAGTTCTGACGGAAACGTCCCTGCTTGCCCTTGAGCATATCGGACAGGGACTTCAACGGACGGTTGCCCGGACCCGTCACCGGCCGACCACGCCGACCGTTGTCAAACAGGGCGTCCACGGCCTCTTGCAGCATGCGCTTCTCGTTGTTGACGATGATGTCCGGAGCGTTCAAATCCTGCAAGCGGCGCAGACGGTTGTTGCGGTTGATGACGCGACGGTACAGGTCGTTCAGGTCAGAAGTCGCGAAACGTCCGCCGTCCAGCTGCACCATCGGGCGCAGGTCCGGGGGAATGACCGGAATCGAGTCCAACACCATCGCCGAGGCCGGTTTTCCGGTCTGGAGGAAAGCGTTAATGACTTTCAAACGCTTCAGGGCGCGGGTTTTCTGTTGACCGGACTTGCTCTCCACGACCTCTTTCAAGGCCTCAGCTTCAGCTTCCAGGTCGAAAGATTCCAGACGATCCTTCACCGCCTGGGCGCCCATGCCACCCTTGAAATAGGTGCCGTACAGGGCATACATTTCGCGGTACACCAGCTCGTTGCCCTCCAGGTCGCCGACCTTCAGGCTCTTGAACCGTTCCCAAACTTCGTCATGCAGTTTCAGGTCAGATTCGGCCTGGTGGCGAATGGCGCGCATTTCCTTTTCGCCGTTGCGCTTGACCTTGTCGATTTCGGATTTCTCGGCGCCGTCCTTTTCCAGCGCCGCCATATCCTGTTCCATCTTTTGGGCGCGCTTTTCGACGTCCAGGTCGCGGTTCTTTTCGAGTTGTTCACGAGCCAGGTCGGATTCCTTTTGCATATCGGCAAGGTCCTTGTGGCGGCGTTCCTCGTCAACCTCGGTAATCATGTAAGCCGCGAAGTAAATGACCTTTTCCAGGTCCTTCGGAGCGATATTCAGCAGGTAACCGAGCCGGGAGGGTACGCCCTTGAAGTACCAAATATGCGTCACCGGGGCAGCCAGCTTGATGTGACCCATCCGCTCGCGACGCACCTTGGAACGGGTGACTTCCACCCCGCAGCGTTCGCAGACAATGCCCTTGTAACGCACGCGCTTGTACTTGCCACAGGCGCATTCCCAGTCGCGGGTCGGCCCGAAAATCCGTTCGTCGAACAAGCCGTCCTTTTCCGGCTTCAGCGTCCGGTAGTTGATGGTTTCCGGCTTTTTAACTTCGCCGTGGGACCAGCCGTTGATGTCATCCTCGGTCGCTAAACCGATGTGCAACTTGTCAAACTTGTTTGCATCCAACATTTGTGTTCTTTCCTCTTCTTCCGGTCCGTCTTAGGCGTTGATGAATTCGTCGGTCGTCAATAGGCCGGGGGCGTTAGGCCGTTTGCCCAGGTCAAAGCCGAGGCTGTTGGGTCCGCGGCCGGCTTCGTCGTCATCGTCACGCAAGTCGATGGCGTTTCCGGCGGCGTCCAAGGCCTCAACGTTCAGGCACAGCGAACGCATTTCCTGCATCAACACGCGGAAAGATTCCGGAATGCCCGGCTGGGGCAGGTCCTCGCCGCGCACGATAGATTCGTAAACCCGCACACGTCCTTGCACGTCATCGGATTTCACCGTCAACAGTTCCTGGAGGGCGTAGGCGGCGCCGTACGCCTCCATAGCCCACACCTCCATCTCACCGAAACGCTGGCCACCGAACTGAGCCTTACCACCCAGAGGCTGCTGGGTAATCATGGAGTAGGGGCCAGTAGAACGAGCGTGAATCTTGTCATCGACCAAGTGGTGCAGTTTCAGCATGTACTTGTAGCCGATAGCAATCGGGTACGGGAAAGGTTCCCCGGAACGGCCGTCATACAGCTTGGCTTTGCCCATTTCGTCGATAAGCGGGCGGTCGAAGTCGTCGCGGACGCGAGTGTTACGCAGCAGGCCGGTAATCTCGTCTGCCTCCGCACCGTCGAACACGGGAGTCGCCACGTGCTGTCCCGGTTCGCAAACCTCCAACGGAACCTCCTGAGCCCACTGTTCACCGGCCTTGCGAGCTTCACTAATGTCCCAGCCCTCGTGAGCCAGCCAACCCAAGTGGAACTCGAGTACCTGACCCAGGTTCATACGACCTGGCACACCCATCGGGTTCAAGATAATGTCCACCGGGGTACCGTCCTCGAGGAACGGCATGTCCTCCACCGGCAGAATCTTGGAGACACAGCCCTTGTTGCCGTGGCGTCCAGCCATCTTGTCCCCGACCGTCATCTTGCGGCGCTGGGCGATAAAGACGCGAACCATATGGTTTACGCCAGGTCCCAGCGCGGCATCTTCGCAGTCACCGGCCACGAATTCCTTGACGCCGATAACGATGCCGGATTCGCCGTGCGGCACCCGCAGCGAAGTGTCGCGGGCCTCCCGCGCTTTTTCGCCCAAGATGGCCCGCAGCAGGCGTTCCTCACTGGTCAGCTCGGTTTCGCCCTTCGGGGTCACCTTACCGACCAGGATGTCTCCCGCACTGACTTCGGCGCCGACACGGATAATGCCACGTTCGTCCAGGTCTTTGCGAGCAGCTTCGGAAACGTTAGGAATGTCCCGCGTGATTTCTTCCTCGCCGAGTTTCGTATCGCGCGCGTCGATTTCGTGTTCCTCAATGTGAATCGAGGTCAGCAAATCTTCGGAAACGACCCGTTGGCTCAAGATGATGGCGTCCTCGTAGTTCAGCCCTTCCCAGGACATGTAGGCCACCAGCAGGTTCTTGCCCAAAGCCATTTCTCCGCCGTCAGTAGCGGGACCGTCAGCCAGAACGTCGCCGGCTTCGACCCGGTCGCCCTCGTCGACAATAACCTGCTGGTTATAGCAGTTGCCTTGGTTGGAACGCTTGAACTTTTCCACCGCGTAAATGCGGGTTTCGCCGTCATCTTCCTGGACGCGCACCAAATCGGCGCTGACCTCGGTGACGACGCCGCCCTTCTTAGCTACGACCACGTCGCCAGCGTCAATCGCGGCGCGTTTCTCGATGCCGGTGCCCACCAGCGGAGCTTCGGTTTTCAGCAGCGGCACCGCCTGACGCTGCATGTTTGCCCCCATCAGAGCGCGGTTTGCGTCGTCGTGTTCTAGGAACGGAATCATCGCGGTCGCGACCGACACCATCTGACGAGCCGACACGTCCATCAAGTCGACTTCTTCGGGGCTGACCAGCACCGGGTCGCCGCCGGTAGAACGGCACAGCACCGCAGATTCTACAAAGTGTCCGTCTTTCGTGAGCTGCGCGGAGGCCTGAGCGATGTTCTTGCCTTCTTCGTCATCCGCGGTGATGTAGTGGATTTCGTTGGAAACGACGCCTTTCTTAACCACGCGATAAGGGGTTTCCACAAACCCGTAAGGGTTAATCCGCGCGAAAGTCGCCAGCGAACCAATCAAACCAATGTTCGGGCCTTCGGGAGTTTCCACCGGGCACATCCGCCCGTAGTGCGAGGGGTGCACGTCACGAACTTCCATCCCCGCCCGGTCTCGGGACAGGCCGCCCGGACCCAAAGCGGACAGACGGCGCTTGTGCGTCAGACCCGCCAACGGGTTGTTTTGGTCCATGAACTGCGACAGCTGGGAGGTCCCAAAGAACTCTTTGATGGCCGCCACGACCGGACGAATGTTAATGAGCGAGTTCGGGGTGATGGCCTCGACGTCCTGAGTGGACATGCGTTCTTTCACCGTGCGCTCCATGCGGGACATACCCGTGCGCACCTGCATCTGAATGAGCTCGCCGACCGGACGCACCCGGCGGTTGCCGAAGTGGTCGATGTCGTCGGTCTTGATGTGCAGTTCGGTTTCTTTGCCGGCCGCGTCTTTGACTTTGACCGTGTCGTCCCCGGCACGCAGCGCCAACAGGTAGCGGAACGCGGCGACAATGTCGGTCAGGTCCAGGGTGCGCTCACCCATTTCCCGCTCAACACCGAGTTTCTTGTTGATTTTGTAGCGTCCCACCTCGGCTAGGTCGTAACGCTTGGGGTTGGTGTAAAAATTATGCAGCAGGTTACGTCCGGCCTCCACGCTCGGCGGCTCGCCGGGACGAATCTTGCGGTAGATGTCCTCCAGGGCTTGATCCTGGGTTTCAATCGCGCCGTCTTTTTCCAGGGTTTCCAGCATCAACGGGAAGTCTTTGAAGGCCTCGCGAATCTCGCCGATGCTCATGCCCAGCGCCTTGAGGAAAATGGTGGCGGACTGCTTGCGCTTGCGGTCGATACGCACCCCAACCGTGTCCTTCTTATCAATCTCGAACTCCAGCCAAGCACCGCGGGAAGGAATGACCTTGCCCAAGTAAATGTCCCGATCCGAAGTCTTGTCAGCAGTCTTTTCAAAATACACGCCGGGGGAACGCACCAGCTGGGACACAACCACCCGCTCGGTGCCGTTGACGATGAAGGTACCGCGCGGGGTCATCAACGGAAATTCGCCCAAGAACACGGTTTGGGTCTTAATTTCGCCGGTTTCGTAAGTAATAAATTCGGCGGTCACATACATCGGCGCATTGTAGGTCAGGTCCTTGTCCTTGCATTCGTCGATGGTGTAGTGCGGGGTTTCCAACGTGTAGTCCTTAAAGGACAGGCTCATAGTGCCGCCGTTGTCCTCAATGGGGCTCATTTCGTTCAGGATTTCCTGCAGTCCCGAAGTGCGGGGAACGTGCTTATCGCCGGTTTTGTCGGCTTCCTTGACGCGTTCCTGCCAGGCTTCATTCCCCAGGAACCAGTCAAAAGATTCAGTCTGGAGCGCCAACAAATTCGGCGGCGCCATGGGTTCATCAATTTGGGCAAAAGACACCCGGAAAGGGTGAGTGGAGGATTCTTTGGATTTCGTAGCCAAGATTTCCGTTTCCTTTATGTCGTATGGATGGTCGAGAATTCAGGGCAAACTTTCCCGCGCACACTACCGCGGCAATCAGCCTTGAAAATCTCGATGCGCTCCGGCGTTTGAACATCTCGTCCCTCGCTGACCTGCCCTGATATTGCCGGCGCATACTTACGCAATATCAACGGTTTTAGGTCGCCTCGGACAAAGAACACGCAAATATCTACTCTATAACTTTTCCCACCCGCACGCAATTTCCCGCTGTTAAATCCTGGCAGAGCGACCCCGCCAGCAAAGCTACTTAATGCTGCCGGAAGTAAGACCACCAATCAGACGCTTCTCGATGAGGGCAAACATGATAATGACCGGCACAATCGCGATTACGGATGTTGTAAACATGTACTGCCATTCACGCACGTAAAGCCCCAAGAAACGCGGCATTGCCACCGTCAAAGGTTGCAACTCGGGCTTTTGCACCAACACGAAAGCCGCCGCGTACTCGTTCCAGGTATTAATGAACACGAATACGACCGCGGTAACGATACCAGGCCACACCAGAGGCAACGAGATTTTAAACATGGTTTGGAGACGTCCCAAGCCATCCATCAAAGCGGCTTCATCCACTTCCTTGGGTACTGAAGAGAAAAACGCCTGCATAATCCAGATTGCGAAGGACAGGTTAAAAGCCCCGTTGATGAGGATTAGCGCCACCCACACGACTTGTCCTTGCCAGCTGGAAAACTCCTGGTAGAGGCCGACCGCCAACACGGTAGGCTGGAGCATCTGGGTGCACAGTACCAGGAACAGGAAGGGCATCCGCCCGGGGAAACGGAACCGAGCCACATAGTAGGCCGCGGGGGTCGCCACCAACAGCACCAGGAGTGTCGCCCCGATGGCGATGACGGCCGTGGCCAAAAGCGATTTGCCTACGTTTACCGCGGGGAAGGACCACACCGTTAGGTAGTTGCTCAGTTCCAGTTTGGAAGGCAGGTAGTCCGGTGGGATTTTCCGTACGTCGCCGCGAGTCTTAACCGAAGTCACAAACATTAACGCGTAGGGAAATAGGAAGAACAACACAATCAGCAGCGCCCCGACAAGCGTCATGACCATGCCCGCGGGACGGCGTTTACGGCGGGTCGCTGGGGTAGCTTCAGAAGCTGCCTTGGCCGGTTCAGAATGTTTGGTCAGAGGGGTACTCATGTTACTCCACCTCCTTCGTCGGCTTCACAGATATGAGATAGATGGCAATAATCACCAGGCAGAACATGAAGTTCAGGACCGACAGCGCACTCGAGACGCCCGGGCCGAGCTGTGCCTTGTACTGGAAGATCAAGGTTGTGGTGGTGTGGGCGGAGTGATAGCCAGGGGATTCCACCAAGATCTGCAAAATAGGCAGGGAGTTAAATACGTTGATGATGTTTATCAAAGCAGCGGTGGCGACAGCGGGGCGCAACATGGGGAACACTATCAGCCAATAGCGCTGGAAGGAGTTGGCACCGTCTACTCGAGAAGCCTCCAGAATGTCTTTCGGGACGGACTGCAGTCCCGCCAGGATGGTGTACGTCGTAAAGGGTAACGACACGTAGATAGCCACAAAAACTGCGACCCAGAAAGCCGCAGTGGGATTTTCCGTGAAAGCATAGGCTTTTTGCATGATACCCGTGTCTACAAAAAACCGGTTGAACAGACCATATTCTGAGTCAAGGCCGTAGTTAAAGGCGGTGGTCGTCATCACCACAGAACACGCCCACGGGAGAATCACGAAGAGTCGCACCAGCTTGCGACCGGGGAAGTCCTTGTTTAGGAACTGCGCCAACCCCAAGGAAACTAGCACTGTCACCGTCACGACTACGACCACCCACAGGGTGGTGTTGAGTAGCACCTGGCCAATGCGCACAGAGGGATACGTCAGCGCCCCGGCTTTACCGACATAGTTGTCCCAACCTGTAAACCCTTTGTTTACCCCATACTTGTTGAATTTAATGAAGGAATAGTAGATGAGCAGGATAGTCGGGTAAATCACAACCCCGATAATCAGCAGGAGAGTCGGCGCCAGCCACGGTATAGCGGCTACAGTTTCCAACCACCGGCTCTTTTTCGCTTTTGGCTCAGTTTGGGTGCGCAACTGGGTCTTGACGTTCTGTTCCACACTGGGCGCACTTTTCATATCGACGAGATTCCTCTATACAAAGCGGGTTTTTATCGGGGCTGTAGAGGTGACAGTCGCCACCTCTACAGCCCCGTTTTCAAGCGTTCACGTCAGGACTCGGCATCGACCTGAGATTGAATCGCATCCAGCACAGCGGCTGGTTCTTGAGCGGTCAGTTTCCCGGCAGTAGACTGCAGGGCTCCTTGCAGCGTATCCCACTGCGGGTTGCCCACTGGCAGGAACCTTACGGTACTCAGCGCTTCGTAGAACTTCTTGTCGATGGGGCCGGCTTCGGACTTGCCTTGCTCAATGATGCTCTCCGTCACCGGAAGCAACCCGGAGGGGGCATACCAGTTCTTGTACATCGCGTCCGAGTAGAACAAGTCAAGGAATCCCTTAGTAGCCTGCTTGCGGGCGTCATCGCCATTGTCAAAAGCGAGGATGAAGTCCGTCACCCCGATTGCCACGCCCTTGCCATCCTTTGAAGGGATTGGGGCGATGTCATACTTAATGTCGGGGTAGTCCTCGGCCGTTACGCTCAAAAGACCGGAGTGGGCCATCATCATGGCCACCTTGCCGTTGTTGAACAGGTCGGCGACATCTTGACGGTTGGACGTGCCGGCGTTGGGTTGGGTGCAGCCTTTATCGATGAGCTTCTTCATCTCGGTGAAAGCCTCCACGGCTTTATCGCTCTTGGCTTTCAAGGTCTTGCCCTCGGACCAGTCACCACCGGCACCCCACAGCCACAGTGAAGATTCGACCTGGGCTTCCTCCCGACCTAGAGGCATACCGTAGGGGTACACATCCGGGGAAGCAGCTTTAATCTTGTCGCAGGCTTGCTCCAGTTCGTCCCATGTAGCGGGAACCTTCGCGATGCCGGCTTTTTCGAAGATGCCGGTGTTGTAGGCCATCATGCGGGAGGAGGCCACGTCGGGGACGACCCATTGAGTTCCGTCCGCCCCTACCCCGTTCTTCAGAAGGGCGGGTTCAATCGTTTTTAGTACGTCTTCGCTCATGACTTCTGTAATGGGGTAGAGCAGTTCGCCATCGGCTGCGGACGCAAAGTTATTGTCATTCAAAATGTCGGGTAAATCCTTGGCTTGTACACGAGCCTGCACCTTGGAGGAGAAATCGTCCCAACCTTCAATTTGCAGTTCAACCTTAACCTTCGGATAGGTCTTGTTGTACTCAGCGATAATGTTTTCCCAGTCCGTCTTAGTCGACGAGGCGTACGAAGGAGCCAGGATTTTGATAGTGGTTTCCAAGTTAGCCGGATCCGCTGCGGCGCTGCCTGAGCCAGATCCAGAACTTGCACATCCTGCTAAAGCGAGCGCCGCGATTGCTGCTACAGCGCTAATTTTTACGATGCCTTTCACGAGCTTTCCTTTCCATTGTTGTAAGTTGTCAGCTCACGGTGGTAACCGAAGTAATTTTTCCGCACTGTCTCAGGCGAAAAGGTGGACTTCATTGAACACCTACAACAAAGAATATGATTTTTTCTAATCGTTTTGGTGTGATTTAAACAAATTATTTTATTTGACCACCCGTTCCTAGACTGTCAAAACCGTGATACCTTGGCTTTCCAAGACTTCTAAAGTTTGCGAATCGACACTGTCCGTGAGGATTTCGTCAATCGGTTCAAAGTCACAAATCCGAGCGATCCCTAACGCGGAGAATTTGGAGCTATCCGCCACCACGGTGACTCGTTGCGCGGAACGGAGAAAATCAGCGTTGGTCTCCGCTTCCAACAAGTCATCATTGAACAAACCACGTTTCACGTCAATACTGACCACCCCCAAAAACACCCGCGACATCGCCAAATTGTCCAGCACCAGTCCAGACATATTACCCACGACTTCATAAGAGCAAGGACGCATGGTTCCCCCCACGACGATGACTTTAATCTGGGGACGCAGCGCCAGTTCGTTGGCGATGTTGATGGCGTTCGTCACGACTGTTACCCCGTGACGTTGAAACCCGGGATCCTTCGAAACACGCAGCGCCAATTCACGCGAAACCTCCGTGGTGGTAGTTCCCCCGTTTAAGCCGATAACATCCCTCGGTTTCACCAATTTGGCAGCAGCTTTCGCCAGACGCTGCTTGGCTCGACCACTATTCACCGGGCGATACCGCAAGGGCAGGTCCCCGGATAGGGGGTTGGCCACCGCTCCCCCACGAACCCGGGTAACCATCTGTTGGGATGCCAACCTGTCCAGATCGCGACGTGCAGTGGCTGGGGATACACCCAGGAGAGTTTCGATGTCCTCTACCTGAATCGAGCCGTTTTCGAGCACGAAATCAAGGATTTTGGTCAGCCGTAATGATTGATGGGCCATGCGCTTTCCCTCCTGATTGATTTAAAATGTCTATAACATGAAATTTAAATCAGTTTCAAACAATTTGTGTCACCTTGCGTGGTATTTTTGTTTCTGAACAATGTAGCCGATTTTATTAGGGAGAACACACCGCCATGAGTATCACCGCTGAGGAAATTGCTAGCCAACCCCAAACCTGGAAACAGGCCATTGACATGCTCGCTTCCCTGGACCCCAAGTTTTTCCCCGATAAAGGCAAAAGTGTTGCCATGATTGGCTGTGGCACCTCCTGGTTCATGGCGCAGGCATACTGCCGAGCGCGGGAAGTCGCCGGACACGGAGTCTCCGATGCTTTCACCGCTACCGAATTCCCCCTGACACGCCACTATGACATGGTCATTACCCTGTCTCGTTCGGGCACCACCACGGAGATCATCGATATTCTCAAAGCCTTGCATGGCAAGGTTCCCACCCGCTTAATTACTGCTGTCGGCAATGGTCCCGCCACACCCTTTACCGACATGGAACTAGTTTTAGGCTTCGCGGATGAAACGTCGGTAGTGCAAACGCGTTTCGCCACCACGGCTCTGGCTTTGCTGCGCGCCAGCCTCGGAGAGGACTTGACGAAAGCTATTGCGGATTGCGCCGCGGCAGTGAATGCGGAAATTCCCGCAGCTTTCGTAACCGCCGACCAATTCACCTTCCTCGGCACCGGCTGGACTTACGGACTCGCCAACGAAGCCGCCCTAAAGATGCGCGAAGCCTCACAATCCTGGACCGAGTCCTATCCCGCGATGGAATACCGCCACGGGCCGATTTCCATTGCCGAACCGAACCGCATTACCTGGATTTTTGGCTCCGTCCCCGAGGGGATGGAGGCGCAAATCGCCGCTACCGGTGCCACTTTGGTCCACCACGACTACGATCCGATGGCCTCCCTGGTGCTGCTGCAACGCGTCGCTGTGGCGCGCGCAGAACACCGGGGTCTGAATCCAGACACCCCGCGTCACCTGACTCGTTCAGTGATTCTGTCCTAATTACGCACCTGAATAATCCTCGCGTCTTTGGAGGGACAGATGTCACCCGATGAGCTTCCGACACCAAAAACCGGTTCTGCACCGGTGTACGCGCTGGCCTTTGATGTGGGGGGAACGGATACGAAGGTCGCTTTCGTGTCTAACAGCGGTTCGCTGGTGACGCTGCCGACCCTGGCTACTTCAACCGGCGGCGCTGTCTGTCTGATTGACCAAATTGCTGGTCAGTATAGTCAGATTCAACAGGCTTTGCGCCGCGGTGAAATACGTCGCCCTGACGGCAAAGCTGTGACCGCTGAGCAAGTTTGTGGTGTTGTCGGGGTGGGTGTTCCCGGAGTAATGGTGGAAGAAACCGGAATGACTATCACCTCAGCAAATTTAGGCTGGGGCAGTTTTCCCATGCGCGACCGATTAGGTGAAGCCTTGGGCGCTCCGATTGCGTTGGGACATGACGTTCGTTCCGGCGCCTTGGGCGAAGCCTTATTTACCGGACGTCAGGAGTGTTTTTTTGTCGCTATCGGGACCGGCATTTCGGCAGGGATAGTTCTCAACGGACGAGTACTGAACCGGAGCGGAAGCTCCGGCGAAATTGGCCAGGTTCTACTTCCCAATCCCGATTTGAATTATCTGGAAAAGGCCGCCGCGCCAGCTTCTGCCCAACCGACCCAGCTCCCCTTGGAACGGATTGCGTCCGCCGAATATACCGCCCGACGCTACGCCCTTTTGAAAGGTATTTCCCCACAAACTGACCACCCCACATCCAAGGATGTGTTCCTGAGAGAACGGGAAGGAGACGAATGCGCTCATCACGTAATCGAAACCGCCACGCAGGCATTGGGGGCAGTCTTGGCTGCCAGCCTGGCGACCTTGGGAAATCTTGAAGTCATCGTAGGCGGAGGACAATCAAAGGAAGGATCCGCCTACCTTGAACGACTCCGTCAGGCTACGGTATCGCACCTCGTGAACCTGCCTGAACCGAAGTTCTCATTGTCAAACTTTGGGTCGCGAGCGCAACTGTTGGGTATCGCGGCGCAAGCCTTTGCCAAAGCCCACGTTCCGATTATCCCCGCGACCCGCCCGTCATAAGTTTGGAAAGACTCCTTATGCCCCAGTTAGTTACTTTCACTCCCAACCCTGCTTTGGACATCACTTACACGGTGGATGCCCTCAAGATCGGTTCGACACACCGGGTCGAGGACTTCGTTTACCGTGCCGGAGGTAAGGGGATTAATACAGCTTCAGTCCTGGCTCAAATGGGGTATCCCACCCTCGCAGTTGGATTTTTTTCCAGCCCGGAATACCTTGCCGACCTGGAAAAACGGAAACTAGAGTGGCACGGAAAGTTTAGTTTTCTACCCTTGCCCATGCCATTCCCAAACCGCCAATCCGTAGCTATCGTGGCTGACGGAGACGCCACAGTATTCAATGAGGCAGGACCGAACTATGGCACTATGAACCCCAACGACGTTACTCAGCATTGGGAACAGGCATGGCTGCAGGCACTCGAGCTGGACTGGGCGACACCGAATGCTTTCGTCAGCATTAACGGGTCTTTTGCCCAGGGCAGTCCCAAGGGGATGCTCGGACGTCTAATCACTGGTTTGCATAACTTAGGCTGCTGGGTGATGGTGGATACCTCCGGGCAGTTTCTCTTAGAGGCCGCTCAGGCGGGCGCGGATTGTCTGAAACCAAATGTGGCGGAACTGCGTGAGGCTACCGGTATTACTGAGTTGTCCGCGGCGGCGCGCTCTTTGCTATCTCTGGGAGCTCGCTCCTTGCTGATTTCCGCTGGAAAAGACGGGCTGGCCTACGTGGAGCATCCCGCCGCGCCTGTGCACACCGCCTCGCTACAGGTCGAGTGGGCCGCCCCCGGGATGACTTTGGAGGGCAATCCTACTGGAGCGGGTGATGCGGCGGTAGCTGGATTTCTGTCCGGTATGTCCGAAAACTTGCCGACACACGAGGCTCTCGGGCGCGCGGTGTCTTGGTCGGCAGCCGCGGTTCCGGCGGCAGTTGCTGGTGTGGTGGAAACAGATATGGTGGCAACAATTGCCGCTAAAATGACCTTTCAAACTGAAGAATGGAGTGCATAAATGCTGTGCGATATACGTAAACTCGCTGCTGAGGCCGCCTCGGCCGGAGTCGGTCTGGGAGCTTTCAACGTGGTGCTGCTGGAACATGGCGAAGCCCAAATCGCCGCGGCAGAAGCGGTCAACCTACCGGTGATTCTGCAGCTGTCCCAAAACGCTGTTAAGTACCATCATGGCTGGCTGGAACCCATCGGCTGCGCCGTGCTAAAGCTAGCCGAACAGGCAAAAGTCCCGGTGGTAGCGCACCTCGATCACGCTGAGGACCTCGACCTGTGCCGCGCGGCAGTCGATTTGGGCTTTACCTCGATTATGTATGACGGCTCCAAACTGCCGGATGCACAAAACCGTGACACCACCGCGCAGATTACCCAGTGGTGTCACGACCGTGGCGTGAGTGTCGAGGCCGAATTAGGAGAGGTCGGTGGAAAAAATGGAGTCCACGACCCGAGCGCACGCACCAACCCAAAGGACGCCGCAAAGTTCGTGGCAGACACCGGCGTGGACTTGCTGGCGGTAGCGGTGGGGTCGTCACACGCGATGACCTCGCGCGATGCCACGTTGGATACAGAACTTATCTCTGCCATTAAACAGGCTGTTCCGGTTCCGCTGGTCCTGCACGGTTCTTCCGGGGTTTCTGACGAAGGAATGCGCGCCGCCATCAAAGCGGGAATGACCAAGATTAACGTCTCTACGCACCTGAACGTGGTCTATACCGCTGAAGTTCGTAAGGACTTGGCACAAGGCCCCGATTTGGTCGACCCCCGTAAGTATTCCCGTAACGGTAACACCGCATTGCAAGCGGAAGTGGAACGTCTGCTTCTCTGGTACTCAGGGAAATAAACCCCGCTAGATGCTGAAATTCCGGGAAGGAATCGTCAGGATACCCGTCAGCTAACCGTTTATCGCGCGCAGCCCGAAAGCGAAAGAACGCGATTCTCCTGACGCGAGTACCAACAAATCCTGGTTGCGGTTCAGGGCGTTGGGCGGGCAGGTCATCGGCTCGACGGCCAGGGCGCGCCCGTCGCGAACGCCGGGGAAAGCCTGCTGGTGAGCAGGGTCAGCGGTATAAATCTGAAGCCACCGACACCACGGCCCGGCACTGAGTTCCGTCCCCGAACCGTCCGCCCAGCACAAGGCGGCCCGGACTCGCCCGTCCGGTTCGGGTTGCGCCCGAAACGCGTGATCAAGCCAGAGTCCGCGCAGCGCTACCGGCCGCGCTTGACCCAACACAGAGCCACGAATGTTCCAGAGGAATCGTAAACCCCGGGCAGAAATGCAAATCGATTATGAGAGTGATGTAACACATCTAGCTCCGTGATATAGTGTTGGTATTAATCTTGAAACTACAAGGAGGCTTATATGCTTACTAACAAGGCTATATTTGCTGCTATTTCTCTTCTTGCACTAAGCACCTCGGGATTCGACAGCGTTGCCACTTCTCAAAATGACAGTGCTCCAATTCTACCCATCAATAGCCGCAGCGAAATGATACGCCCGACCACTCCTCTAATCGAGGTTGATTCAACACTCAGTAGAATCAGTTTCTCCAACCCTGCGCGTCCACAGTTGAGTGCCGTGGTACCTACGAAACCAGTCTATTCACCTTCGAAGTGCACAGGATACACCGACTTGCCGCATAAGAGCGGCAACATGGCATCCGTACACGGTCGTATAACATGCTCAAATAACGTTCAATACCTTAAGACAGTGACATCTCTCTACCGCGAAACTCCGTACGGATTCCAACCGTTGGCTTCCGATGGATCTGAAACTACCGGAAAGAATACAAGCTACGATGCACATCCTCACCAGTCCTGTTCAGGTACTGGAACACACACATATTGGGGTTTTTCTGCACATTTTACAACCGAGAATGGGAAGAATTACTTCGCCAGGACAGGTAATGGTGGAAATAACCGAATCAGTAGATTTTCATGCTAGCTCGGACATTATACTTCACCTCAGTTGCAGCGATTGTAGTTGCTCTGGCATCTTGCACCCTCGGGTCAACAGGTTCTACTTCACGAGATCCGTCACCTGCGGCTCTGGAATATGCTTACGTAGGACCAGATGCACCCCCTACACTCGTTGTAAATGGAAAAGAGATTACACCAGTCGAGTTTCTGTGGTTACCCGATTTCGAGGCACAGATAGGCAACATGGTAACGTCTATGGAGCATATACCTATCGTGACACGAAAGAATCCTGCTTTTCTCGAACTGCGATTTTACAGGATTGCACCACCGCCCTCGACTTTAGTCCGTCAGTGTGAGCAAATTTACAAGAAAGAATCAGTTAATCCCAACAAATGCACATACCAAGAATTCGGCATCAATTTACAGGAAGATTGGCAGGTAAGAGACTCTTTCATAGAGCTAAGGTTACCTATTACGATGAAGTCTAAATACGTGACATTATCTATCTTTTATCCCAATGCAAATGGTTGGGACAAAGCCTCTACTGATAGTCCGATGAACCATGCCAACTATGTATTCATTCTTAAAAGCGATTGATCCGAATCTCGCGCTGCGGTCTAACGACCATCGTAATGGGTATGTATCTGATTTGGTCTTTAAACACTTTGATGCCACTCTGATGCTGCTTCTACCAATAGGAAATATGCAGGACACATTTTCCTGGGCGGACCTCGCCGCGAAACATCATTACTCCTTGGTTGAAGTTTCTCGGAATCCTCAGCTACTCGAAACAATCGACACCGGTTCCAAATTGCACTTCGCCGAGGGCGTAATTAACAGTGAAGTTTACTTATCTCAGCTGACAGCCACGCTCGCGGATTTCTCCGAATACGATTCCTGGCACGGTATATTCTGGAGTGGATATGTCGAATACGCAGAACAGGCTCATCTCATCGGCCCTGTTGATTCATTCCTACGTCCTGAAGAATACGCGCTACGTGAGTTTTTGTCACGTAAACTCACCACCGCCTTAAATTCTCGCCTGCCATCTCTCCTTTTTAATTCCTCAATTTCGTGCGTATTAACTCAGCCAATCTATTCTGACAGAATCTATGTTTCATGCCATAAAAGAATTGCGTTAGCCCTGTCGGACAAACTGCCTGACGTTCTTCCTGTCACTGCCGAGGATTCGTTACCCAACTTCTGATGCTCTTCTTAAGACGATGTAAATAGAGAAAGTTACGATTCCGAAACCTAGCATCGGACTTTCACGGTCGGGGGTGCGGGGTGACGGCTATTCATCAGCGTGCCGCGGTGAAGGAGCGTAGCCCGAAAGTGAAGGTTTCCGGTTTCCCTGGTTCCAGTACCAGTACGTCCTGGTTGCGGTTCAGGGCGTTCGGCGGGCAGGTCATCGGCTCGACGGCCAGGGCGCGCCCGTCGCGAACGCCGGGGAAAGCCTGCTGGTGGGCGGGGTCGGCGCTATAAATCTGGAGCCACCGACACCACGGTCCAGCACTGAGTTCCGTCCCTAGACCATCGGCACAGCACAAGGCGGCCCGGACTCGCCCGTCTGGCTCGGGTTGCGCGCGAAAGGCGTGGTCAAGCCACATTCCGTGCAGCGCTACCGGCCGCGCTTGACCCAACACAGTGTCCGCGGGTCGCTCTAGACCGGTCGGCAGGTTGCGTGTTGAATCGAGCACGAGGTTGTTGCCTACCGAGATACTCAGGGTGCATTCGTCCAGGCTCGCGCCCCCCGCGCTCAAATAAGGATGCCACCCGAAGCCAAATGGGCAGGGCGCAGCGCTGAGGTTGGAAACTCGCAGTTCGCCTCGCAACCCTTGGGTCGCATCAATGCTCCAGTTCATCACGTATTTGAGTCGCCACGGCCAGCCTGGTTGCGGTTCCATTTCCAGCGTGAGGCATACCGCCGCGGGGTTGTCGGACGTTTCGGGATCGAGTTCCCAAGGCCGTTCCCTGACGAAACCGTGAATGGCGTTGCGGCGGTCGGGTTCGTTGATTTCGAGCTGATACGTTTCGCCTTGAAAGGTGAAATTCCCGCCGTCTACCCGGTTGGGCCACGGCGCTAGCAGACATCCCGCCGCAAACGGAACCGGGGACACTCGTGACAACCCCTGGTGCGGCAAAGGAGGGGTCACCACCAGCGGCTTCCCCGCAAAAGTCAGCGACCACAAGCCCCCGCCGAAAGGGGAAATCTGGGCGCGGTATTGACCGGCACAAAGTTCTAGAAAGTCATTGCTCGAGGTCATACGCCGATTTTAGCAAGGGTGGGGTCACCAGAGCGGGCCATCGGGTAGCGGTTGGCGCTCAGACTACGCGGACTACGCGGCCGCTAATTTTTGCACCAGCTCACAGATTTGTTCCGCTTTATCCTTCGACACATCGGTGGGCAACCCCAGACTGCGCTGGGCCAAAGACACGGTGTGCGGGTAGGATTCCAGTGGCCCGACACCGTAAGGCTCGAGGCTATCCACCCCGGGGAAAAGTATCGAGTTGTACCAGCGACGCGAATAAACGTGAGACTCCCGAAGTTTAGCGTGTACCTCGTTTACTGCCCGCGTATCTCGCAGCAGAATCGGGAAGATGAGCAGGGGTTGGGGTGCAGCGCAGGCTATCTGCGCTGGAATTTGCAGGTAGTCCCGCCCGCTCAGCCGGTCTTGATAGATAGCGACCGCCTGCCGGCGCTGCTCCTGATTCGACTCGAGACCGTCCAAGGCTTGGCACGCTTTGTTCGCGATGTAGGGGCTCATTGAGTAGTTGGGGTACTCGAGCGCGGCTCGCCGTTCCGCAGGCGCGATAGCCGGTTCGAACAGGCGCATCCGGCGCAGCACCCGCTTCAGCGCATTCGCCAGCGCCTGGGGAATCCGAGAAAATACGCGAATCTGGTTGAGATAGAGCCGCGCCGACAGGTCCTGGAGCCACGGAAGTGCGCCCACGTTTCCAAGTGCGGACTTGATGGCTGCATAGAGCGGGGAATCGGTGGTTTCGAGGCGAGGGTTTACCCAGATGAGACCACCGAATCTGGTGGCGGTCAAAATCTTTTCCACCCCGAAAGAATGCACGGAAACGTCCGCTAACGGCTCACCCTGGGAGTCTCGCGCCATTCGGCCTACACAGTGCGCGGAATCCTCGACATAAAGCAGCTTGCGCTCGCAGGCGAAGTCTCGCGCCGCGAGCGTGTCAGCGTCAGAAATAAACCCGAAAGTGTTTTGCATCACCACCCCTACCAGCTGGCTTTGCTCCCATTGGCCGCCAGTCTGCACTTGCGCGGTGAGGGATTCGGGGTTGACGTCGGCATACACGCCGCTCAGTCCCGCCGCCAGAATCGGATCCACCGCGGTGCAGCAGGTATAAAGCTGGGTGAGAACACCGGGTTGGCGCTGACCCCCAACGGTCGAAGCTAGGCTTGCTAGAGCGCTAAAAACCGCGTGCATCCCGTAGCGGGCTTTATAAACCGGGAACCAATCCTCAGCGCAGGTTCCAGTCACCTGAGCCATTTTCTGTCTCAGATTCACAAGGGCGGTCGTGTTTTGCGGGTTAGTCAAGGTTGAGTCCTCGTCGGGTGGCGTAATACACTGAAAGGGTATCAGTTTATCCTGTTCAGGAACACTTTTATTCCCGACTTTCAGCTCTAACAGTTGCGAAGGTAAAATACGTCGGGGTTACGGACATTAATCCGCCCAACAACCTAGAAAGATTACCCAGTGCCTATCCTCACCAATCAATCCCCGGCCTCTGAGCTGGCAGAATACGAAGACTTCGTTGCGAACAGCCCCCACGGACACATGATGCAGTCGGTGAACTGGTCCCAGGTTAAGAGCAACTGGAGAGCGGATTTTGTCTACCTGCGCGGCGCGGATGGGTCAATTAAAGCGGCGCTCTCGATTCTCTCCATTGCCAACGACGGGCAGCACTCATTTCTTTACGCGCCGCGCGGTCCCGTGTGCGACCTTGCGAATGTTGAGCTCGTCAGCGCCCTCACCAAAGAAGCGCAGCCGGTTATCGAGAAACACAACGGATTCCTGCTGCGTATGGATCCAGAAGTGACTTACAGCCCGGATTTGGTCCAGATGTATACCCAAGCCGGATTCACCGTGCGGTCACGCGAGATAGAGGATCCGCACGCATTTTCCAATCCACGCATCAATATGGTGGCTAATCTCTCGGGACTCACGCAAGAGAACCTAATAGAAAACTATTCACGCAAAGCCAAGAACAAGATCCGCAAACCATACAAATCCGGGATTACGACCCGCCTAGTTTCCGTCGATGAAGACGACTATCTAAAGTCCCTGGACGAGTTCTATCATCTCACCGAGATTATGGCGCAGCGCCAAGGCATCACCTACCGGCCGAAGGAATATTTCGCCCGGCTGATGCGCGCTTTTGATGACTCCAAACTCTTCGTCACCTCTTACGATGCCGACGGAGAGAGAGAAGTTCTCTCCAGCTGCATAGTGGTTTCCTACAATCGGAAATCGTTTTATATGTATGCTGCGTCCTCAAACGAGAAACGCAACCTGCTGCCTAATCACCAGATGAATTTTGAAGCGATTAAGTACGCCATCTCGCGGGGCATGAGCGAATACGACATGGGCGGCGTGTACAGCACAGAGACCGACGACGGCCTTTTCAACTTTAAGCACCATTTCACCGGCGATGAGGGGATTCGCGAAATGCTGGGAGAAATCGACCTCGTGATTGACGAGGCTCGCTACCGGGATTTCGTGGCGAACCACTGAGGCACGTATCTTAACCGCGCTGTTGACGCTTCGCTCATGTTTTGCCGCTGCGCCCCGTGCATTTATGCCGCTTCGCGGCCTAACGGAGCTCTGCCTGAAACGGCAAATCATTGCCGTTTCTTAACGGCTCCGCGCCCTGAGCGCTTCGTATTTCTGCTACTTCGTAGCAGGGGCGAAGTGCCGCAATGTTTACGCTTCGCTCATTTTTTGCCGCATGGCGGCAAAAAATGCTCAGCGAGAAAAGAAACTCGTGAATAGGGATTGCGGTTTGCGTTCGTCTTCGGAACAGGTACACCACTGATCGGCCGGGACGCTGGCCTTGACCGCCTCAATGTGTTGGCCACACCCTGTCCAAGTGGTCTTTCCGCAGTTCGCGCACTTTACTGGAGAGCACATATTTTCCCTTTCCTAAAGTTTTGGTTCATAGTCGACGGCAGCGCTACATTTCCAGCACCGCGCCGGGGTTATCGAAATAGTAGGCGAAAACCGTATTGACCCCGCCAGATAATACTTTAGCATTAATCCCCGTGGGTTCCAGAATTCGCTGGGCCAGCCAGGCGTTAGCCCCGCTGTCGTCGCTCAAGTACACGGTTTTCCCATCGGCCCAAGTCCGCACCTCATCGAGCCGCGAACGCAGTTCCGTCAAGGGAATGCACCTGGCGCCTTGCAAATGTCCGGCATTGAACTCGGGGACGGGGCGCACATCAAGGATTGGGGTGGCGGGGTCGAGGTGAGCCGCTTCCTCGGCGTACCACAGTTTCAGCCGGCCACGTAGCACATTTTCCGCCACGTAGCCCAGGAAATTGACCGGATCCTTCGCCGCGGAATACGGGGGCGCATACGCCAAATCCAAGTCAATCAAATCGGGGGCACTCAGCCCGGCCTTGAGAGCTGTGGCGATAACATCGATACGCTTATCCACTCCGTTGCCCCCGATTCCTTGAGCACCGAGGATCCTTCCGTCCGCTTCCGCGAAATGCAGCATCAGCTGCATCGGTTGGGCGCCGGGCAGGAAAGTGCCGTGGTCGGTGGGGTGGGTGTGAATAGTGCGGTAGGCGATGCCCCTCGCGTCCAGTTCGGCTCGGTTTGCCCCGGTCTGAGCCACAGTCATGGGTCCCACCCGGAAAATCGAGGTAGAGATGGGTTTGGGCAAGGGGCGGGCCGTTTCTGGGTCAGCGATGAAGTCGGCGATAAGCCGAGCCGCGCGGTTGGTCGGACCGGCCAGCGCAACCGGCCGCGCTTGTCCAGTCACCCCGGTCTGCTGCGTAACGGCGTCACCGCAGGCGAACACGTCAGGCAAACTGGTACGTCCGTGCTGATCAATTACCATAAAGCCTCGCTCATCAGCCTTGACCCCGGCTGCTACGAAAGGCTTGGTGGCGGGGATAACGCCCGCAGCCAGCACAATCAACCCCACCTCCAGGCGCTGCCCGTCTGACAGTTCCGCCAGATCGTGAGCGGGGAAATGTTGAATCTTGGTGACACGAGTTTTCGCGATGACGTTAATATTGAGCGATTGCAAGGCTCCGGTCACCAGGTTAGCCATCTCCAGGTCCAGCGGGGGCATGACATGGTCAGTGCCTTCCACGATAGTTGTGTTGATGCCGCGGTGAGCCAGAGCTTCCGCCGCTTCGATGCCGATGAATCCCCCGCCGATGACCAGCGCTGATTTTGCTGATTCAGCTAGGTCCACAATCTGTTGGGCATCATCTACGGTGCGCAGCGTGTGAACCCGCGGGGAATCCAAGCCCTCAATCGGGGGACGCGCAGCCCTCGCTCCGGGAGAAAGAATCAGCTTGTCGTAACGTTCCGTGAATTCTTGCCCGTCCGCGTCACGCACCTGCACGGTTTTCGCGTCCGCGTCCAGGCCGATGACCTCGTGGTTCACCCGCACATCCAGATTCAGTTTCGCTTTCAGGCTCTGGGGTGTGTTCAGCAGTAGGCTTTCCCGTGTGGGAATCTCCTGGCCGACATAAAAAGGCAAGCCGCAGTTGGAAAACGAGGGGTACGGCCCTTTTTCAAACACCACAATTTCGGCTGACTCGTCCAACCTGCGCATCCGCGCCGCGAAGGACAGGCCGCCCGCAACTCCGCCGACCACTACCAGTTTCATGACTTCTCCTGATTCTGCCGTTTTGACTTGGAAAGTTCCCTGGGAAGTGTCCCCGGCGAAGCTCCCCTAATACTATTAACATAGCATACCTTCGTGCACGGGGCTAAACTGACCATCCGCCCGCCGAGACGAGCCTGAACAACCCGCCCACCCGCGCTTGTGCGCGATTCTGAAGAACCGGCGAAAACGGCTAGAGCAGTGCAAACAGCAAGCCGAGCAAGCAGCCATAAGCCAGGGTGAGGAAACCGGTGTTGCGC
Organism: uncultured Mobiluncus sp.; assembly: GCF_963511525.1. Classification (NCBI taxonomy): domain Bacteria; kingdom Bacillati; phylum Actinomycetota; class Actinomycetes; order Actinomycetales; family Actinomycetaceae; genus Mobiluncus; species uncultured Mobiluncus sp. The sequence goes on from NZ_CAUPIY010000002.1 coordinate 216,974, forward strand.
AAAGCCACAATCAGAGCTTTGCCGGTCAGGTGTGTGCGCACCGGACGCATCGTTAACAAAGCCCCTAGCCACAGCAACAACTGCACCACAAAACCGCCGCTCCACTGGACGAAACCGCCGGGGAAGATTTCCGGCCACGGCACAAACAGCACCGCCAGCGACAACAGTAGAGCAACATAGATGAAAAGCTGATAAATACGCCGTGACCAGGCATCTCCCAAACGAACCGCCAGGGTAACTTTGCCGGATTTCTGGTCCGTGGGAATGTCGCGCAGATTATTGACCATCAGCAGTGCGCAGGATAGCAACCCCAAGCCGCTGGCCAGCGCCCAGGACTGCCACGGCAAGATTTGGGCCTGCACCCACAAGGTTCCCTGCACCGCCATCAGCCCGAAAAAGACAAAAACCAGCAGCTCAGACAAGCCCACCCCGGCGTAGCCATAAGGGTGCTTGCCTCCGGTATAGAACCAGGCAGCGGCGACTGCCGCCACTCCGGCGCCGATGAGCCACCACGACTGGGAGACGACGGCGACACTCAAGCCCACGATGCTGGCCAAAGCGAAACAGCTCAGCGCCACCGCCAAGACTTTGCGCGGATTTTCCCCGCCTCCGACCAGGCGCGGCGGACCAACGCGGTATTCGTCCGTGCCCCGAATCCCGTCGGAATAGTCGTTGGAAAAATTCACCCCGATTTGCAGTAGCAGTGCCACCGCTAAGCAACCCAAGGCCAACCAGGGATCCATCTTGCCCAGTCCGGCGGCAATGCCGGTGCCGAGCAGGACGGGTGCCGCCGAAGCCGGGAGAGTACGCAGCCGCGCTCCTTCAATCCAGGCTTGAGCAGTGGCCATCGGGGTTCCTTTCTTTGCGTTGCAATCGTTGCGGCACCGGGTTTCCGCGCGGTTTGCGCTTTCACGAGGTTCTTCGCCCAGCGGGTTTCGGCCGCAAATTGCCTTAAAAGTCTAACGCGGTTTTAACCTGAAATTAACCAGTTAATTTGTAACCCCGGGTGTGGGTTTCAAACTCGCGATTTTTCACATTCGGGGGTTGTGAGACGATGGAGTCATGGCGAAAGAAAAAACGGTTTACGTGTGCTCTAACTGCGGGGAGGAATGGCCCAAATGGGCTGGCCAATGCCGCGGTTGTGGCCAGTGGGGCACCCTGGAAGAAAACGTGGTCCTGGCGAAAAGTTCCGCCCGCGGGGGCGGTGGAACCGCGGTGCGCAGTTCCGGGGGATACGGGCGCCCGGCGTCCCCGGCCAAACCCATTGGCCAGTACTCCACCGAACGGGCGGTGCGCCTGCCCACCGGAGTGGGCGAATTCGATCGAGTCCTCAGCGGCGGTATTGTCCCCGGAGCGGTCATCTTGCTGGCTGGTGAGCCGGGAATCGGGAAGTCAACGCTGCTGTTAGAGGTCGCCGCCCGGATTGCCCAAGGCACGACCCCGCACTCGCCCGGTGCCAGTGGGAAAAGCGCCGGGCTACGCTTGGTTTCCTCCGATTCGCAACGCCACGACGCCCCAGACACTGAGGGTAAAACTGTCCTGTACCTCACCGGCGAGGAAACCGCCGAAGCGGTACTGTCCCGCGCAAAACGTATCGGTGGAGTGGCGGAAAACCTCTATCTGGCGGCTGAAACCCAGGTTTCACAGGCCCTGGCCCAAATCGAGACAATCAGCCCGGATCTAACCATCATCGACTCCATCCAGACCTTAACCGATCCCACTATGGACACGTCTATCGGCGGCCCAGCCCAGGTTCGCGAAGTCGCGGCCCGACTCATTGACGCGGCAAAGGGCCGTCACATGGCACTCGTCTTGGTGGGGCATGTTACCAAGGACGGGGCGGTGGCCGGCCCGCGCACTCTAGAACACCTGGTGGACGTGGTGTGCCAGTTTGAGGGCGAACGAACTGGGGAACTGCGGCTGTTGCGCGCGGTGAAAAACCGCTACGGCCCTACGGACGCGGTCGGTTTCTTTCAAATGGTCGAATCCGGCATCGAAGGCATCGAAGATCCCAGCGGCCTGTTCCTCAGCAAAACGGCCGAGCCGGTGCCCGGGGCCTGCGTCACCATGTCGCTGGAAGGCCGGCGCGCCTTGCCTATAGAGATAGAAGCCCTGGCCACCCCCATTGCGGGCGGTTCACCGCGACGCACGGTTTCCGGTCTGGATTATTCCCGCACCGCCATGATGCTGGCTGTCCTACAAGCTCGGCTGAAACTGCCTTTCGGCACCTTGGACGCTTACGTCTCCACAGTGGGCGGAGCCAGAGCGGTCGAGCCGGCAGTGGACTTGGCGGTTGCGCTCGCAGCGGCTTCAGCCGTGACGGGTCAGGTCATCGACCCTGGTCTGGTGGCTTTCGGGGAAGTTTCGTTGACCGGAGAAATCCGTTCCTGTACCTCGGTGTCTCGCCGAGTAGCAGAGGCGGCTCGACTGGGATTCACCGGCGCTATTGTGCCTGCCGCCGCCGCAGGGGGTCTTAAGGCTCCGCGAGGATTCAAGATTCAAGCTGCCGCGAACCTGCGAGAGGCGATGAGCCTTGCTCTACGTCGCGCCCCAGCCTCGCCTCCAGACCACGAAATCTGAGTTGCCCCGAAACGGAACTTTTCGCATGCCCGGTATGTCACAATAAATACACCCCGACTACCGAAAGGAACTGATATGAACCGAAAACATCTCATTGTCGCGGTTTGTGCTCTCGCCTTGACCGGCGCGTCTACCATCACCTGCACCGCCGCCAACGCTGAGGGCTACAACCAGCTCGCGGGCACTAACCGTTACGAAACTTCCGTGGCGATTTCCCGCCATGCCTACCCCACCTCAGCGGAAAATGTATACCTGGCGCGTGGCGACGTTTTAGCCGATGCTCTCTCAGCGGGGTCCCTGCCGGGAGGCCCGATTGTCCTGGTCAACCCGGTTGGCAGCAATGCTGCTGCCGCCCAGTATGTGTCCGCCTTGAAAGTCAGCGGCAAAGTCATTGCCTTGGGCGGGCCGGGCGTAGTTTCCGATACCACCCTAACCCAAGTCGCTGGGGATAAGCCTACCTCCCGAATCTTCGGAGCCAACCGCTATGAAACTTCAGCCAAGGTTGCCGCGGCCGCCTTCCCCAGCGGCGCAAAAGTGGCTTATATCGCCAACGGTGCCGGGGACGGCTCTCCCGACGCGGTAGCTGGTGGGGTTCTCACAGACGGTCCGGTCATTTTGGTCAATCCCAACGGAAATAATGCTTTTGCCGCCAATGCCATTAAGGCGCTCGGAGCCCAAAAAGTCATCGCCTTGGGCGGGCCGGGAGCCGTGTCCGCCGCGGTGCTTAGCGAAGTTTCCCAAGGGATAGCCACTGACCGTCTGCAGGGAGAGAACCGCTACGTCACCTCCCTGGCTATTGCCAACCACGCTTTCCCCGGTCACAAGGGAACCTTCTACGTGGCTCGCGGCGACGTGCTGGCTGATTCGGTTTCCGGGGGAGCACTCCAGGACGGTCCTATCATCCTGTCCCCCACCTCGTCTAACTCCGGGATAAATATCGCCTCCGGTTACGTTCATAACAACGCGGCTTCTCCCATTTTCTTGGGTGGGAGCATCTGGAATCCGCAGGTCATGCAGATGATTGCCAGCGGCACTGGATACACTCAGCCGGCTCAGCCGGCTCAGCCAGCCCAGCCGACTCAGCCAGCCCAACCGGCTCAGCCAGCGCAACCGAGTAATCCCGGCAATGCGGCAGCCTCGATGGAGCAAGCCGCCGCCCAAGAGGAAGCGGATATTTATGCCGGGATTAATGCCCGACGTGCCCAGGACGGTATCGCGCCTCTGACTCGCGATCCCGCTATGGATGCCATGGCCCGCGCCTGGTCGCAACATATGGCTCAAACCGGCGACTTTGAGCATTCCGACGGAGCCCCCAATGGCATCGACTCCATCCTTGGCAATCCGTGCCATATGGTAGGTGAAAACATTGACTGGCACATGGGGTACTTTCCCGCTGGCCAGGGCGGCGCCAAGCACGTCACCAACTGGATTCACTCACCGGGGCACTTCGCGAACCTGATAAACTCAGGCTTCACCACCACCGGTATCGGGGTGTGGTTCGACGGGCCGAATTCATCCTACGCGACCCAGATGTTTTGTCGGTAAAGGGATTCCTGAACAGCCAAAGCATCTGTAATCAACCACTTCTAACTTAATAAACTTTTTGGGGCTGGCGCGAGCCAGCCCCAAAAAGCATTAATCCCAAAACAGCGCCGAAAATGGCGGTTTCTCAGTCTGAGAACTCGATGGCCGTACCACCGCGAGACACGGCCTCGACACGACCCGTCTGAGAGTTGCGGCGGAACACGGCGTGAGAAACCCCCGCCAGCTCCTCGGCCAACATCGTCTTTGGCTCGATAAAGAACCCGGTGTCACCAGGCATAACACCGCCTGAAGGCATGTAGTAAACCTTGGTGTCACTGTTCAAATACAAGCCGCCTTCAACAACGCAGTCATCTCCCAGCGGAATCGCCAGACCGGAGTTTGCCCCCATGTGACAGTCCTTACCCAAGGACACGCGCTTGTGAATTCCCACCGCCAAAGTACCCGCGGTAGAAGCGCCGCCAGCCAAAGTCGTGCCTTCGTCCACCGTCACGCCCTGCGACAGCCGCCCCTCAATCCGAGCAGCCCCGAGGGTTCCCGCGTTGTAGTTCACGAATCCGGTGTAGCCAATCTCGGTGCCTGGATGCAGGTATGCCCCCAACCGCACGTTTTCAGTATTGGCAATCCGCACCCCGTCCGGAGTCACGTAGGTGGTCATCCGGGGAATCCGATCCACACAACGGATATTGGCGCCGATGCCGTACTTGGTCATCAGGCGCAGACGGGTTTCCTCGAAGTTTTCGTAATCACAAGCTCCGCGGCTGGTCCACGCCACCAGGTTTAGTTTGTCGAACAGGCCTTCCAAACTCAACGTGTTGGGTTTCACTATGCGCCACGACAGGGCGTGCAAACGCAAGTACCCATCAGGAGCGCTCTGGACATCGTCCTCCAAATCGGCGGTCACGGTAATGACCTTGTTAACGATCAGGCGGGCATCGTCCTTGCCCTCCAGGTGCGCCAGCTTCGCGGTCAGCTCTTTCGCCTTCGCCTCGTCCACGTCGCCCTCGAAAATGTAAGGGTACCAGGTGTCCAGCGACTTTCCGCTCTCAGTTTCGGCCGTCAGGCCGACACCCCAAACTTTCTTAACCATGTTTTTCCTTCTCTCTAAAATAATGTCAACAATTTTGCCTCGCCTCACCGCCTGCGCCGGAGCGCATTACGCGCCGCCGGTAAACAGGTCGGGTAGGGAGACGCAAAAAGCCGATTACCTGGCGGAACGGGAACGCAGGTTCTCGTAGTGGCGCTCGGTGTGGCCGATGTAAACCTGACGCGGGCGAGCAATCTTGGTCGCCGGGTCGGCAATCATTTCGCGATACTGGGCAATCCAGCCCGGCAGACGGCCCACCGCGAACAACGGGGTAAACATCTTCATCGGGAAGCCCATCGCGCGGTAAATCAAGCCAGTGTAAAAGTCCACGTTCGGGTAGAGGTTGCGGGAAACGAAGTAGTCGTCGCTCAGCGCGATGCCCTCCAGCTCCAGCGCCAAGTCCAGCAGCTTGTCGGCCTTGCCCAAACGGCTCAAAACTTCGTGGGCGGACTCTTTCACCAGGGCGGCGCGCGGGTCGTAAGCCTTGTACACACGGTGGCCGAAGCCCATCAGCTTGATGCCGTCTTCCTTGTTCTTAACCTTATCGACGAAGGTCTTAATCGACATGTCGGTGTCCCGCAACTGAATCAGCATCCGCAGCACTGCCTCGTTAGCCCCGCCGTGCAACGGACCGGCCAGGGCGCCCACCCCGGAAGCCACCGAAGTGTAAAGGTTCGCGTGAGAGGAGCCCACGAAACGCACCGTCGAGGTCGAGCAGTTCTGTTCGTGGTCAGCGTGCAAGATGAACAGACGATCCAAAGCGCGAACCATAGCCGGATCGATGTCGAAGGACTGGTAGGGCAGCCCGAAACACATCCGGATAAAGTCCTCGGTCAGGTCACGAGACGCATCCGGGTACAGCTGAGGCAGACCGGCGGCACGCTTAGCGATGGTCGCGACCATGACGGAAAGCTTGGCTATCAGCTGAATCGTGGCTTCTTCGAGCTGTTCGGGGTCGAGGGGGTTCAGAGTGTCCTCGTAGTAGGTCGCCAGACCGGCAACGCCCGCCTGGAGCATTGACATGGGGTGACCGTTGGAGGGGAAGGCCGTAAAGAAGGCCTTGAAGTCCTCGGGCAACAGGCGGTTGCGCTTGATTTTATGGGTGAAAGTTTCCAGGGACTTCGCGTCGGGCAGGTCGCCATAAATCAAGAGGTAAGCGACCTCCACGAAACTGGATTCACGAGCCAGTTCCTCGATCGGGTAACCGCGGTAACGTAGCACTCCTTTGGCGCCGTCAATGTATGTGACCTTGGATTCACAGTTGGCGGTGTTGCCAAAACCATAGTCCAAAGTGACGTTGCCAGTGGTACTCAACAGTTTGTTGATTTCAAGACCACTGTTGCCTTGCGTGGCTTGGTGGAAAGGGGTATCCAATCGCTTCTGGTCAGATTGAATAAAGTACTCTCCGTTTTTCTCACCCATGAGATTCCTCCTCGATTATTTTGATTTTCATATAAGCGCTGGTCCGGCAGCATTGCCAGGCTTGGGAGCTTTGGGACTTAAGTCCTTAGGAATATACTACTCCCGTTACCCGCGTTTCGTCCAATAGTTTCGACGTCAATAATTTAAATGAAAATCGCCAGACCCGTGCCTTATCGCACCGCTGCGTACCCCACGTCGAGGGTCATTCAGTAAGCCTGGCAAAAATTATGCCTGCCGGTGCAGAAATCAACCCTGGGGAGGCAGCGCGGCGACCATCGGGTCGTCCTTGTCGACCTTACCCACTACCGAAGCCCCTCCGGGAGTCGGGTTTTCAAAGTCAGCGAAGAAGTCCCGGTTTGCCCGCAAGAAGTCCGTCCACGGCGCAGGCAAGTCGTCTTCGTAATAGATCGCCTGGGGCGGACACACCGGCTCGCAAGCTCCACAATCCACACACTCCAGCGGGTTGATGTACAGGGTACGTTCGCCCTCATAAATGCAGTCGACCGGGCACTCGTCGACGCATGCCTTATCTTTCACATCCACACAAGGTTGAGCTATCACGTAAGTCATAGGTCTATCCTACCCCGTGTCGTCTCAGGTTCACCTGTCGGCTAGTCGTCTGTGTCTTGGGGCGGGGCAGCGTCTTCACTAGCTTGTTGAGCGGCTAGATCCTTCGCGCACACTACGGCATTATCCGGCGCGTAGGTGTGAGTATAAGTTTTGGAATCGACCTTTTTGCCATTTAGGTAGCGGGTTCGCGTGTTACTGATAGTAAAACCGGGCTGACCTGCGCCGGAGGGCACACACTTAGACCAATTGTTGACAGTAGTCTTGGGCTGTACATAGTTCGTCCGGGGACCTTGGGTTGACTCCACGGTGTAATACTTGGTGCCCCAGATACGCATATGCAACTGACCCTCGCCAGTCCACCCCTGCAGCACAACAGGAGTCGGGTTCGGGTTTTTCCACTTCAAATCCAGGGAACCGGTCCACAAGGTACACTCCCGCCCGGCCGGGTACCTGGTGAAATAAACTCCGTGAGGATTGAACTCAATCAAATCCATCCCCGCAAACCAAGCTGCATTCAGAGTCGTGACGCACATCTGAGACAGGCCACCGCCGAGGGCTTTGGTGTGCACGCCGTTTTCAAAAACTCCGGAGTAATGCCACCCGTTCTCGGCCGTAATCGGACCTAAGTCTCGCTCTAAGGAAAAGTCCTGCTTCGGCAAGTAAACTTTCCCCGTCAGAATTTGGGCGGCTTTGGTCAGGTTAGCAGTCCTGATGCCATCAGAAGTCAGCGGAGTGGCGAACTCACCAATAATCTCTGCCACCCCGGCTTTATTCGCGTCATCGGTGCTAAACGCCGGAGGAATCAGGGTCAAATCCACGCTCACCTCGCGGTTTTCCTCCGAAGTCGCTCCCAAAGTCACACGGTCGGCCAATTGTTTCGAATCAAGTTTCGTCCCGTCATGAGACGCCACCACCTGCGGGGATCCGGAAGCAAAACTGAAACTGGCATTGACCGGCTCGGTTTCTAAGCCCTTGGTGTTTTCCAAGGTGAACTTCTTTAGTTTCTCTCCGTCTAAACTGGCTTTCAGTTCATCATCGCGTAGGGACCAAGTTACGTCCTGACACAGTTCCACAGTTGGAATGTCCAGGCTTTGCCCGCCCACGTTGAGCTTCACCGGGGCGCTCATCAGGGTTTTCGCCTCACCTTTGGTGGCCGCGTCCAGATGCGTCTGAGTCGACTTCGGGGCACTAGACTTGCCGGGAAGTTCCAGGGGGCCGCCGGGTTTCCACCACGAGGTTTGCAGCAGGGCGGTGGCGGCTTTCAGGTCCAGATCCCGCCCCGGACCGGGCTTTACCGGCTTTAGCTGACCCGCCTGACAATTAAAACCGGCTTCCTGCGGCGGGGACTTTAGATCCGCGGCCGCCGCGGAAACGGCTTTATCCAGCGCTTTCTCGTCAATTTTCGATTTCAAGTCCAGCGCGCCGGCGCCACCGAGATGAGGGATAATCTTCATTGGGTTCAAGGAGAAATCGGCAACTTCATGCACGGAAGAGGCAAAATCGGGCTGCAGCCCCGCTACGGTCGGATCAATGTTCGCCGTCTTGGCGCCCAGTTTCACCGGGAAGGGTTGCTTCAGCTTGTCCCCCAAATCGGAATCGAGCTTCTTAATGGCTGCATTGGGGGTCATCCCCCCAACAGAAACCCCCGCAAAAGACGCCCCTCGGGGCATACTGCCCGACACGGCTAGTGCCACCCCCACGTAGGCCAAGGCCAAAACCCCAATAACCACACCGATAGTCACCGGAACCTTGCCGCTGCGTTTCTTGTCTTGTGCAAAACCGGGAAACATTTCGGTGGCGTTGGCAGCCCGCACCCCACCCGGCGCTTTTCCTGCCGGCTTTGCGGGGCGGGAAACGGGGCGGGAAACAAATTTGGGCCGGGCAGGACGCGACCCCTTGGGGGAGGCACCTGGCCCCGCACCTTTATTCACGTCTGGTTTACCCATCGATTCCCCTCGCGGTATCCGCTCTTGATTTATCCGCCGAGTTACTGCTCGCGGCGACGACGCGCCGCATCTTTGTAGCGTGTTTCCGTATCCAAGATTACCTTACGAATCCGCACAGCTTCGGGAGTTACCTCAACGCATTCATCATTTCCGGCAAATTCCAGGCTTTCCTCTAAGGTGAAGTTCATCGGCGGGGTCAGGCCTTCAAAAGCGTCCTGGGTGGAGGAACGCATGTTGGTCTGCTGTTTTTCCTTGGTAATGTTGACAATCATGTCCTCGCCGCGTGGGTTCTCGCCCACGACCTGGCCTTCATAAACCTGCGAGCCGGGCTGGATGATGAAGTTGCCGCGCTCCTGCAGTTTAATCATGGCGTAAGGACTGGCTTTCCCGGCGCGGTCCGCGATGAGCGAGCCGGTCGCGCGCCCTTCGATGTCGCCCTGCCACGGCGCCCACCCGGAACTGACCGAGGAGGCAATCCCGGTGCCGCGCGTCTCGGTCAAAAACCGGGTCCGAAAACCAATCAAACCGCGGCTCGGCACGGTAAATTCCAGACGCACCCAGCCGGTTCCGTGGTTGGTCATTGTCTTCATCTGACCTTTGCGCGCCGCCAGCAGCTGTGTCACCGTTCCCAAGTGTTCCTCCGGGACGTCCACGGTCAGGGCCTCCATCGGCTCCATCAGTTTGCCGTTTTCCGTTTTCGTCACGACCTGCGGTTTTCCGGCGGTCAGTTCGTAGCCTTCCCGGCGCATCTGTTCGACCAAGATTGCCAGAGCCAACTCGCCGCGCCCCTGTACCTCCCAGGCGTCCGGTCGCCCAATATCCACAATTCGCAAGGACACGTTACCCACCAGTTCTCGCTCCAAACGATCCTTGACCTGGCGAGCGGTAACTTTTGCGTCTTTCACCCGCCCAGCAAACGGCGAAGTGTTGATACCAATCGTCATGGAAATTGCCGGTTCGTCCACCCGAATCAGCGGCAGGGGACGCGGGTCGTCCACGTCAACCAAGGACTCTCCGATAGTGATGTCCTCGATGCCGGCCACCGCCACAATATCCCCGTATTTTGCCGACTCGGCGGGGACTCGTTCCAGGCCGTGCGTGGCCAGCAGCTGGGTAATCTTCACGGTTTCCACCATGCCGTCCTGACGAGCCCAGCCGACTGTCTGACCTTGCCGGATGGTTCCGTTGTGAATCCGCAGTAGCGCCAAACGGCCCAGGAATTGAGACGCGTCGAGGTTCGTGACGTGCGCCTGCAAGGGTGCCTCCGGATCATAGGTGGGTCCCGGAATATGCTGCAAAATGGCCTCAAACAGGCACTCCAGGTCACCGTCAGGGACGTTGCCGTTGCCGGGATTTGTCAGTGAGGCCGCCCCGACCTTGGCCGAAGCGTAGATAATCGGCAGATCCAGCAGCTGGTCCAGGTCCAAACCTTCCTCACCGAGTTCCCCGCTGGCTTCCAAGTCAGTGGCCAGCGTCAGCAACAGGTCAGTCGCCTCGGAAACGACTTCATCGATACGCGCATCGGGGCGGTCGACCTTATTGATGACCAACACGACCGGCAGACGCGCCGCCAACGCCTTGCGCAACACGAAACGAGTCTGGGGCAGGGGACCTTCTGACGCGTCCACCAGCAGCACGACCCCGTCAACCATCGACAGGCCGCGCTCGACTTCCCCGCCGAAATCAGCGTGACCAGGGGTATCGACCACGTTAATGGTGACGCCCTGGGGACATCCACTATCCACAGCTGCCGGACCGCGATAATTTACCGCTGTGTTTTTAGCCAGGATAGTGATGCCTTTTTCACGCTCCAAGTCGCCTGAATCCATGACCCGTTCCGGGCCGTCAGCCCGCAAGCCTTCGGCATGAGCCTGTTTCAACATGGCGTCGACCAGGGTCGTTTTCCCGTGATCAACGTGCGCGACGATGGCGACATTTCGGATATCTTGACGCTGTGCCATAAACCCTTTTCTGTAGTTACCGGTTTTCCAAAAACAACGCCCTATTGTAACGCCGCTTACTCGCCGGTGAACAACGGAATCTTGGCGCCGGGAATCGCGTCAATCAAATCCCTGGTGTAAGCCTCGGTCGGGTGATCAAAGATTTCATCAGTCAAACCGGTCTCCATGACCCGGCCTTCCTGCATCACCACCACGTCATCCGCCATCTGACGCACCACCGCCAAGTCGTGGGTGATGAACAGGTAACTGATGTGTTCCCGGTGCTGAATCTCAGCCAACAGCTGCAAAATTTGTTCCTGCACCAACACGTCCAAGGCGGAAACGGCCTCGTCCAAAACTATAATCTCGGGATGCAACGCCAACGCTCGGGCAATCGCGACGCGCTGACGCTGACCGCCGGACAGCTCTCCGGGGTAGCGGCGCATCGCCGAACGCGGCAGGGCTACCGCGTCCAACAGCTGAGCCACGCGCTCTTCACGAGCCTTCCGGTCGCCTTTCCGATGCACCAGCAGCGGTTCCTCGATACAGCGGTAAACGCTGAACATGGGATTGAGCGAACCGTAGGGGTTTTGGAAAACGACCTGCAGTTTCGCTCGCATATCGAACAGCTCGCGTTTGTTCAAGGTCGACAGGTCAGTACCTTCGTAATAAACCTTGCCCGAAGTGGGGTCCAGCAGGTTCAAAATGATGTTCGCCACAGTGGATTTCCCGGAACCGGATTCGCCCACCAGCGCCAAGGTCGTGCCTTTGCGCAGGCCAAAGGACACATCGTCGACTGCCTTGAGTTTCTTGGCCGCGCCTTTTGCTCCGCGCACGTCAAAAATCTTGGTCAGGTTCTCGACCCGAATAATTTCTTCCTTGTATTCCTCCCGGCTGGCTCCGAATGTCAGCAGCTCGTCAGAGACTTCGCCGCGTTGCTTAGCCGCTTGGATACGGTGCGAAGCCAGGGACGGCGCGGCACTGACCAGGCGCTTCGTGTAGGGGTGCTGCGGCTGTTTCAAGATGTCCAGAGCCGGGCCGGATTCCACCACGCGCCCCCTGTGCATGACGACCAGGTGCGAAGCCCGTTCCGCCGCCAGACCCAAGTCGTGCGTGATGAACAGTACCGAAGTGCCGCGCTCGTGCGTCTGATTCTGCAGGTGGTCAAGGATACGCCGCTGCACCGTGACATCCAGGGCGGAAGTCGGTTCATCGGCAATCAACAGCCGCGGATCGGCAGCCAGGCCAATCGCGATGAGGGCACGTTGGCGCATCCCGCCGGAAAATTCGTGGGGGAACTGCTTCGCACGGCGTTTCGCGTCCGGCAGCCCCGCTTCCTCCAGCAGTTCCACCACGCGCTCGTCCTCGCGACCTTTGGCTTTACCGTTAGCTCGCAGCGCTTCGCGCACCTGGAAACCGATTTTCCACACCGGGTTCAGGTTCGACATGGGGTCTTGCGGCACCATGCCGATATGCGAACCGCGCAGCTCAACGTATTGGCGCCGACCCAAACTGGTGATGTCGTGACCCTGGAACAGAATCTTGCCGCCCACGACCTTGCCCGTACCGGGGAGCAACCCGATGATGGCGGAGGCGGCCGTAGACTTGCCGGACCCGGACTCACCCACAATAGCGATGGTCTGGCCGGGATAGACACAGAAGTTGGCTTTGCGCACGGCGGGAACCATACCGGTAGAGGACTGGAAAGCGACTTCCAAATCGACGACTTCCAGCAAGGGTACGGTCGAGCCCGCTTTCACGGCCGCGTAAGATGCCGAACGCAGAATCAGCTCATCTTTGGTGGCTTCCATCTCGGCGGCGGTAGCCGGCTGATCAGCACCCTCCAGTTCCTGAGTTAATACCGGCATACCCGAGGCTTCGGCAGCGGCCTCGCTGAGGTTCTTTGCATTGTCACTCAACGTTACTTCCTCGCTTTCGGATCGAGGGCATCGCGGACCACGTCACCCATCATGATGAAGCTCAAAACGGTCATGGCCAGCGCGCCAGCCGGATAGAACAGGACTGACGGGTTTTGACGCAGAGCGGACTGGGCGCGGGAAATATCTCCGCCCCAGCTGACCGCATCAGAAGGCAGGCCGACACCCAGGAAGGACAGCGTCGCTTCTGACACAATGAATGTCCCCAGGGCCACGGTGGCGTACACAATCATCGGAGCGGCCGCGTTGGGCACTATGTGGCGCAGGATGATACGAATCTTGCTTTCGCCCAGAGCCTTGGCAGCGTTGACGAATTCTTCGTTCTTGGTTTGCATCACGGCTCCGCGGGTAATACGCGCGATTTGCGGCCACCCGAACACCGCCAACACCAAAACTACCGTAAAGATGGTGCGGTTTTCCCTGAACATCTGCATCACCACGATGGCTGCCAGCAGGAATGGCACCGCGAAAATAATGTCGGTGATGCGGGAGAGGACCGAGTCGAGCCAGCCGCCAAAGAAACCCGCCAAGGTTCCGAACGTGCCGCCAATGAGCACCACCACCACGGTGGTTAGGATTCCCACAATCACGGAGGCGCGCGCCCCGTAAACGGTACGCGCCATAATGTCGCACCCCTGCCGGTCAAACCCGAATGGGTGTCCGGCACTGGGTTGACCGTAAGAGTTCTTTAGCTCGCAAAACTTCGGATCCACGCTGGTGAACAGGCTGGGAAAAGCCGCCAGCATCACAGCGAACAAGATAATGGCAGCCGCCACCCAAAACAGGGGGCGTTTACGCAGGTACTTCCACGCTTCCCCCCACATGGAGGAAGGAGCGCGGTCGTCAGCTACAGCGTCTACCGCCCCCAGACCGGTTTCGTCGATCTCTGAAACGTAGTGGGACTGTCCGGGCAAGTTTTTCGTTTCCACAGTGTTCTCGTTTTCGTTTGCCATGTTCCCCCTCCTTTACTCGTAACGAATCCGCGGGTCCAGGAGGGCGTACATCAGGTCGACGATGAGGTTCGCCAAGATGTAGACCATCACCAGTACGGTGGTAAAGGAGACGACTGTGGCAGGTTCGCCTTTGATAATGGCTTGGTAAATATTGCCGCCCACCCCGTTGATGGCAAAAATACCCTCGGTCACGATGGCTCCACCCATCAGCGCTCCCAGGTCAGCCCCCAGGAAGGTCGCAACCGGAATCAGCGAGTTACGCAGGATGTGAACCCGGATAACTCGTCCGGGACGCAACCCCTTGGCGTAAGCGGTACGCACATGGTCCGCCGACACGGTCTCGGACACGGACTGGCGGGTCAAACGCAGCACATACGCGAAGGACACCGCCCCCAACACGATGGCAGGCATCAGCAGCCTTTCGAAGGATGCGTTTGCCCCTACGGTAGTGGGTAACCACCCGAGCTTCACCCCTATGAGGAACTGCATCACGAAACCAATGACGAAGGTCGGCACGGCAATGACGAACAGCGAAACTACCAAAACCGTGGCGTCAAAAATACCCCCGCGCTTCAGACCCGCAATCGTCCCGAACACAATCCCAAAGATTGCTTCAAACGCCAAAGCCATGAAAGCCAGCTTAATCGTCACGGGGAAAGCCGAAGCCATAACTTCGGTAACTTCGCGCCCTGAGAATGTCAGCCCAAAGTCCAGGGTAAAGATGCCTTTCAAATAGAGCAGGTATTGAATGATGAATGGCTGATCCAAGTGGTAACGCCGGCGCATGGCGGTGGCGGCAGCCTCGCTCAAACCACGATCGCCGCCCAGGGCTTGAATCGGATCGCCTGGCATCAGGAACACCAGCGCGTAAATGAGCAGCGTCGCACCCAACATCACTGGAATAATCTGCAGGAGCCTGCGGCCGAGATATCGTCCCACGGCGCCTCCTTGTCAAAATCGAAATAACCCAATGATTCTACCCCGATAAGGTAGTGAAAACGTAACTGCGGCCTGGGTGTGATATTTCCAACCCAGGCCGCAGCTGTTCTATTTTCAGGCTTTTTTGGCGGTCTTTCGACACGTCAAGTCAAGCTCAAATTATCGCCAAATTACTTGGTGATGTCGAAGTACAGCGGCTTGGAGTGCCAGTCGAACTGGACGCCGTGCACCCCTTTGGCCCAACCACCGTTGACGTTGGAGTACCACAGCGGAACCGCCGGCAGTTCCTTCAACAGGATTTCCTGAGCCTGATCGTAAATCTTGAAGGCTTCCTTTTGATCAGTTGTGTTCAAAGCCTTTTTGAGCAGATTGTCGAAATCAGGGTTGGAGTAGTCGCCGTCGTTAGACGAACCGCCGGTAATATAAAGCGGACCGAGGAAGTTGAATGGCGAGGGGTAGTCCGCCTGCCAACCGGTACGGAACGCCGTCTTAATGGTGCGGTTGGTGACTTCGTTACGAATGGACTTGAAGTCCGAGTAAGGAGCACCCTTGGCTTTAACACCCAGATTGTTCTTAATGGAGTTCATCGTCGCGTCAACCCATGCCTGGTGGCCGCCATCAGTGTTGTAAGCCAGCTCAATATCGCCGGTCCACGGCTGAATCGCGTCAGCCTGCTTCCACAGTTCCTTGGCCTTTTTTGGGTTGTACTTCAGGACCTCGTTACCCTTCAGCGAATCGTTGTGACCGGGGATAACCGGGGCGATGAAGTCGGTGGCGGGGGTACGGGTACCCTGGAAGATGGTCTTGCAAATCTGTTTACGGTTAATCGCCATCGAGATAGCCTGCAAGCGCAAGGCTCCGGCCTCGCCCTGGAAACGAGCGTCAGACTTCGGGAAGGTGAAGGACTGGAAGATAGCGGAAGGCTCGTTGACCGAGCGGTCGCCCAGATCTTTCTGGTAGGTTCCAAACGCAGAATCCGGAATGGCATCCAACACGTCCAAATTACCGGCCAGCAAGTCGTTGTAAGCCGCGTCCTGAGTGGAGTAGAACTTGAAGGTCACCCCGCCGTTCTTCGGCTTACGATAACCCTTGTAATCCGGGTTCGGAATCAGTTCAATCTGTTCATTGTGCTTCCAAGAGTCCTTTTTAACCACGTAGGGGCCGTTGCTGATGGGGTTTGCACCGTAGGCCTTAACCTTGGCTCGGTCTCCGAGGCCAGCCTCCGGCAACGGGTAGAACGCTGAGTAGCCTAAACGCAGCGGGAAGTCAGATTCCGGCTGTTTCAAGGCCACGGTAAAGGTGGTGTCATCCACTATCTTTAGGCCGGCCATATCCAAATTGCCAGCGCCGTTCGGATCCGCTTCAGTGGCGTCTTTCGCAACCTTCAGGGATTCGTCGTAGCCCTGGATGGACTCAAAGAAGCTGGCGTTGAGCATGCTTTGCTTCACAGACTGGTTCCAGGCGTCCACGAAGGACTTGGAAGTCACCGGAGTACCATCCGAGAACTTGGTATCGCCCTTGATCTTAATGGTCCAGTTCTGGTTGTCGTCAGACTTGATAGATTCCGCAACTTCCATCTGAGGGTTGCCTTTGGCGTCGTAGTATTCCAGACCAGCGAAGATGTGGTCCAGAATCAAACCGCCGCCAGTTTCATTAGTGTTAGCCGGGACCAGCGGGTTCTGGGGCTCGGAGTTATTACCGACAATTACCGCCTTGGCGCCAGTTTCGCCACCAGCGCTGCCGCCGTCCGAGCCAGAGCTGCAAGCAGTCATCGTCAATGCCAGGGCTGCCGCAGCAGCGATGGCAGTTAGTTGCTTCTTCACGAGGTTAGCCTCCAAAGATTTCCTCAGCTTGGCGCCATCAGCACCATTGCTGAATTTTCTGGTTATACCACTTTTGTGGCACGTGGCTAGTTTACAGGCAAAACCTAAATATAACTAAAAACATACCCATCTTTTACCTTTCCTAATTCCAGACGCGTGGGTTATAGGGGGAGAATAGCCGGGTAGCTGCCATTATTGGCAGCTACCCGGCTATTCTCCCCTTTTAGGCACAACCGAGCGGGTATCCCCTGATTCTTACCGGCGTTTGCACAGTGCTGTTCTGCTGATTATGTGCGGCGAGAAGCGCAGGGAGGCAACAGGTTCCCCACGCAAAACCACTGGCCGTCACGGGTCTCCACCGACCTTGTGCAAATGAAAATGATGCCCGGCACAAGCCGGACATCACCACCAGCGGAGGATGGGGGATTCGAACCCCCGAGGGCTTGCACCCAACACGCTTTCCAAGCGTGCGCCATAGGCCACTAGGCGAATCCTCCAGGTATTTGGTTATTGCGCAAAAAGCAGCGCCTACTATTCTACATATTTCCCCGCCGGGCGAAAAATTTAGCGGTCAGGATTTTGCTCTAGGCGATACTCCGCAGACAGCCCGCGTATGCTCGGATAGAATCAAGCCGTCGGGTCAATCCGGATCTGACTGCAACAGTTAGGAACAAAACATGGCGGTTTACACCCTCCCCGAACTCCCCTACGATTACGCTGCTCTCGAGCCGCACATCTCCGGCAAAATCATGCAGCTGCACCACGACAAGCACCACGCCAACTATGTGAACGGCGCGAACACGGCTTTGGAAAAGCTCGAAGAAGCCCGCGCGACCGGCAACTTTGCCACGATTAACCAGCTCGAAAAGGATCTCGCTTTCAACCTGGGCGGACACGCGAACCACTCCGCTTTTTGGAAGATGATGGGTCCAGCTAACGCCACCCCCGACCGGCCCAGCGGCGAACTGGCGGCCGCGATTGATGAATACTTCGGTTCTTTCGAAGCCTTCCAAAAGCACTTCACCGCCGCCGCGACCGGACTGCAAGGCTCCGGCTGGGCGGTATTGGCTTGGGACAGCGTGGCGGGTCGCCCCGTCATCTTCCAGCTGTTCGACCAGCAGTCGAACATTCCGATTGCCCAGATTCCGCTGCTCATGCTGGATATGTGGGAGCACGCTTTCTACTTGGATTACTTGAATGTCAAGGCTGACTACGTCAAGGCCTGGTGGAACGTGGTGAACTGGACGGAGGTCGAAGGCCGCTTCGGGGCCGCCTCCAAACATCACGGCGTACTCTAAGTCTCTAATCTCCATATTTTCGTGCGGTGGCGGCGCCAGGCGTCGTCGCCGCCGCATTTTTACACCATTAACGCCGAATTGGACCCGCCGGGCTCAATTTCGGGACAGTAGGATACTGCCCCAGCCGCGGCTGCAATCAAACGCAGACCAGCCCGCGCCGTCCACGCCCCGTTTTTCACTGTAAATGCAGCTCAATGATTCAACTCGCTGTCATATTTCCAGAACTATTGATGCTGATGCATATACAATTTTTCCCGCAGGAATGCAGATTTTTATTGGTTGGATTAGACAGGTGAGTTACCTTGTTTCGCAACGCACACACCGCGTGTTATAGCTAGCACATTAGCCTGCTTCGCCGCCGCAACCAGTTTGATAGCTGCCACAGCGCCCGCCTACGCCGGTGAGGACGCTTCTGACCCCTCCCCGACCCCGCAGGAAACGCCCATCACTGAGCGGCCAGCCAGCCCCGACCCGCTAACCGACAGTTCGCCGACCCCGCAGAGTAACGCTCCCGGTATTACGGACGCTTCTGGCCTGGATTCCCCGGCCTCACCCGACAGTTCCGTTCCCGCCGATAGGCTCGGTTTGGGTCCCACGCTCGCCGGCATGACCGCCCTGACGCGCCCCAATGTCTCCAGGTTGGCGGGGCCCAGCAGGTTCGAAACTGCCATCGCCATCGCCCGGCAGGCTTTCCCCATTCCCCCAAAGACTGTCTATCTGGCAGAAGGGTTGAAACTCGCCGATGCGATGGCGGCCGGTTCGCTGCGCGATGGTCCCGTCGTTCTCACTGACGGCCCCAACTTAAACGATGCCGTCAAAGCCTATTTAAATGAAATCCAGCCCGAGAAAGTTATCGCACTGGGAGGCACGGGGTCGATTTCGCAGGAGGTCCTGGAACAGGCCAGAGTCTCCGGGGCGACCGAGTTGGGACGGATAGCCGGGGCTGACCGCTTTGAGACTGCTAACGAAATCGCCAAATATGCCTTCCCTTACGGTTCGGACATCGTTTACGTTACGGATGGCACTGGTTCACAAGGTGTCATTGGGCCAGACCCCCTTGCCGGGGCGTCGCTGCGTAACGGCCCGATTCTGTTCGGTTCGCGCCAATATGGGCTCTCCGATGCCACCCTGGATGTCATCTCGAGTTTGGGCGCCGACGAAATCGTGCAACTCGGTGAAAACCAGTTGGGAACCTACAAACCCACCGGGTATCTAGCGGGTCCGGATCGTTTCGCGACTGCTGTGGAAGTTTCCAAACAGGTTATGAACAACCGTCCTGATGTACATATTGCCTACCTGACCAATGGTGTGGTTTTGGCCGACAGCGTGGCCGCGGGAGGCCGTCTCGACGATGGCAGCGTGCTATTTACCGAGCGGGATTGGCTGCCTTACACCGTATGCGAACATATCCGCACCAGCGCCATCAATAAAGTCATTGCGCTAGGGGGCGACGGCGCTGTTAGCCCCGACATTCTCAACGCGGCCAATGAATATGCGCAAAACCCCACTAAGCCCTGCCTGCAGACACGACCCGTCGTGCGGGGATGGGTTGCTCCGGGCTCCTACCTGCAGGCCGTGGAGCAGATTACTCCCCCGCCGGGTACCGTAGTACCTCAGTCAGGATGGAATGGCACCAAGGTGCGTGAAGTTCGCGCTCGTCTGGGGGTTGGGGTTCCACTGAATTCCAGTATGACTTTTGATGTCGGGACTCAGCGCGCTGTCATGCGTTTTCAACGTCGCATTGGGCTGCCTGCTTCGGGCGTGGTGGACTATGAAACCTGGGTGAGACTGACCACGCGTTCCTGGAATATGGATAATTTCCAGATGCAGCCACTCCCGCTCAACGCCACCCGTGAGCAGCGAATAGACGCCATGCTTTCCTTTGCCCGTAGTCAGGTCGGCACTCCCTACACGTGGGGCGGAGCCGGCTTCGGTAGCGATGGGTATGATTGTTCGGGGTTGGCTCTGCAAGCCCTGTACGTAGCCGGCATTGACCCGCAGCCGATAAATGTCATTATCCATGCGGCGCCCACCTATCGCAGCTCCAAACAACTTTACGCACACCCCGGTTTACAGAAAATTCCATTCGCCTACAGAAGTCCTGGTGACCTGGTATTTTGGCAGGGGCGCGGAGGCATCTATCACGTCGCGATATATCTGGGATCAGACCAAATTATTGATTCCAACTATGGCTACGCCAGGCAACGAGCCCTCTATGACTGGGGCAGTATCGCCCCTTACGTGGTTCGCGCTCTGGCTACCTAGTCGGAATCTCCACAGGAAAAACTTTAGGCAAGGCAGGTCGGTTCAGTGTCGTTTCGGGTCAACCGCACTAGCGGTTTCGTGATTCTAATCGTTGCCATACTGGCTTTGGCACTAGTGGCAGGAGGGTGGTTGTGGCGATCGCGTTCCGCAGGGGATGGTGAGCCGAGCCCGGCTGGTCCAACAGTGAAATCTTCGGCGGGACCCAACGCCAAGCTGCCACCGGTGAAGGCCGGCTCTCAAGGGTGCGCCGCCATGGATACGGTGTTGAGTGACCTTTTGGAGCAGACCCCGCAAGGGAAAACGTTTACGCAACGAGTGACTCAGATTCAATCTGGGCAGAACGACCCGAACGCGGAAACTGTCAATGCAACTCCCGAATGGGCGCAGTTCTTGCAGATTCTTCCCAAGCACTATGAGGAATTTTCCGCAGCTGCCGGAACTGATAAGGCCGCGAACGAGGCGCTGGACAATCTGCACCAGATTGTCCAGATAGAACCACAGTTGATATCGGGCGAAATCCCGGAGTACACGGACTTGGAGGCCGCGCAGCGTCTCCTGGAAGAGGGCACACCCCCGGCACAGAACCCGAAGTACGTTGAAAGCCGCACCCAGCTCGATAAGGCCCTGGACCAAGTGACCTGGTGTATGCCGACCTGGCCGGTTATTTTCGGCTAGTGACCCCGCCCGCGGTCGTCCCAGCGCAGTGGGCGCCCGACAAGATATCGAGCCTCCCCAAGACCGCGAGCCTAAAAACAGTTTTGGCGGAGGAATCACATTCCCCCGCCAAAACCGCGCTTCAAAACTTCACAGGCTCTTGATGATTTCCTCCACGGAGGCCTTGGCGTCACCGAAGAGCATGTCCGAGTTCTCGTTAAAGAACAGCGGGTTTTGCACCCCGGCGTAGCCGGTCGCCATCGAACGCTTGAAGATAATCACGCGCCCCGCCTCCCAGACGTGGAGCACCGGCATCCCCGCAATCGGGGAGCCCGGCTCGTAGGCGTCAGGGTTCACGGTGTCGTTCGCGCCGATGACCAGGACCACGTCCGTGTCCGGGAAGTCGTCGTTAATCTCGTCCATTTCCAGCACGATGTCGTAAGGCACCTTCGCCTCGGCCAACAGCACGTTCATGTGACCGGGCAGACGGCCTGCCACCGGGTGAATCCCGAAGCGAACCTCGACGCCCGCCTCACGGAGCTTCTTGGTCAAATCCGCGACCGCGAACTGCGCACCCGCGGTAGCCATGCCATAACCGGGAATAATAATGACAGACTTGGCGCCCTTCAAAATCTCCGCGGCTTCGGGAGCCTTGATTTCGGTGTGCTCGCCGTAGTCCTTGGCTTCCTGCTTCGGGCCCGCGCCCTCGCCGAAACCGCCGAGGATAACGGAGATAAACGAGCGACCCATGCCTTTACACATGATGTAGGACAGGAACGCACCGGAGGACCCGACCAGGGCACCGACGATAATCAACAGCGGGTTGGACAGCATAAAGCCAGCCGCCGCGGCCGCCCAGCCGGAGTACGAGTTCAGCATGGACACGACCACCGGCATATCCCCGCCGCCGATGGCAGCCACCAGGTGCAAGCCGAGCACCAGGGAAATCGCGGTCAAAACACCCAAAGCAATCCACTGCTGCTGGAGCAGGGCGGCATCGGTGCTGGCTGAATCCGTGCGCTTGGCCACAATCATCCACACAATCATGGCGATAACCGCCAAAATCATCAGGATATTGAGGAAGTTACGTGCCGGCAGCATCAACGGCTTGCCTTTAATCTTGGCCGAGAGCTTTAGGTAGGCGATGATAGAACCGGTGAAGGTCACCGCGCCGATAAAGACGCCAATCCCGACTTCGCCCAGGTGGAAGCCCATGTCGCGCACGGTTTCGGCGTTGTCGGTGGCCGAAAGTTCCATGAAGGTGTTGAACCCAACCAGCACCGCCGCAAGACCCACAAACGAGTGCAGCAGGGCGATGAGTTCGGGCATTCCCGTCATCTTAACGTTCTTGGCTTTCCACAAGCCGATAATCGCCCCCAGCAGCATACATCCCACCAGGATAGAGGCGGTTTGACCGACGTGGGTCACGGCGTTTGCCGGCGGGGTGGCCGTCAGGGCGACGAAGATAATCGACACCAGCGCGATGCTCATGCCGGCGATACCGAACTTGTTGCCGCGCAGGGCGGTCGTCTGGTTAGACAGACCCGCCAAGGCCATGATGAACAGCAGGGCAGCGATAAGGTAGGCGAAGTATTCGACGTGATCGCTCCAGTAGGCAAGGGTGGTCATGTCGGCGTGGTCAGTCGCGTTAGCGGCAAGGTTCACAAGTGTGTGCAACATGGCTTAGTCCTCCTTCTGGAACATCTTGAGCATTCGGTGGGTCACAAAGAAACCGCCGAAAATGTTGATGGAAGCAATGAGGATGGCCAGACCTGCTAGACCCGTCACAATCCACGAGGTCGATTGGGCCAGCGAGAGAATCGCGCCGACCAGGATGATGCCCGAAATCGCGTTCGTTTCACTCATCAGCGGGGTGTGCAGCGAGTGGGTCACGTTGGTAATGACGTAGAACCCGGCCACAATCGCCAGCGCCAAAATGATGTAGTAGGGCAGCATTGAGAACGGTGTCACCGCGACCAGGGCCACGCCCAGCACGGCCGCCACGAAAATCCAGAAGTTCCGCATGGCGTGGGACTTCGGCTTTTCCGGCTCCGGCGCTGCGGGCGCACCTGCGGCGGGGGCGGGTTTGGCTGGGGCCGCCGAGACAGAAATGGGCGGCGGAGGCCACAACACGTCCTTTTCGTGGGCAATCGTGATGGACCGCACGACTTCGTCCTCCAGGTTAAAGACGATGGTGCCGTCCTTTTCCGGGGTCATAAGTTTCATGAGGTTCACGATGTTTTGCCCGTAGAGCTGGGAGGCCTGGCCGGGCAGACGGTTCGCCAGATCGGTGAAGCCGATGATGGTCACGCCGTTGTCGGTTACCACCACTTCCCCAGCCTTGGTCAGTTCGCAGTTGCCGCCCGCCATGTCCACGATGACAGAACCGGGCTTCATGCCCCCCACCGCTTCTGCAGTGAGCAGCAGCGGGGCGGGACGACCCGGAATCTGGGCGGTGGTAATGACGATGTCGGAAGCGGCCGCCTGTTCCGTATAGAGTTTCAGGGCCGCTTTGGCCTGATCCTCGTTCATTTCCTTGGCGTAGCCGTCGGAGGATTCCTGGGCTGGCGCCGGAATCTCCACGAACTCGGCTCCCATGGACTCCACCTGTTCAGCCGCGGCGGCACGCACGTCGGTGGCCTGGACGATGGCACCCATCGAGTTCGCGGTACCAATCGCCGCCAAACCGGCGACACCAGCGCCGATAACGTAAACCTTGGCGGGAGGCATCTTGCCGGCGGCCGTGACCTGACCGGTAAACAAGCGCCCAAAAGCGTTAGCAGCCTCGATAACCGCGCGGTAACCAGCGATGTTTGCCATCGAGGACAGCACGTCCATCGCCTGAGCGCGGGTAATCCTGGGCACGGCATCCATCGAAATCGCGGTCACGTTGCGTTTAGCGAACACTTCGGCGATTTCGGGGTGGATGCGCACCCCGAGGCGCGAAATCAGCACGGCGCCTTCGCGCAGCTGGTCAATTTTATCTTCCGGCGGGGTGTCCAAAGTCGTGACAATGTCTGCCTGCCAAACTTCCTGCGGTCCCACCACTTCGGCACCGGCGTCGCGATAAAGCTGGTCAGGGTACGAAGCGTCGGAGCCTGCTCCGGCTTCGACGATTACCTCATAGCCCAACTTAATCAGTTTGCCTACGGTGTCAGGTGTGGCGGATACCAGTTTTTGCCCTTCAGCGGGCTCTTTCGGTATTCCTATACGCACGTATAACTCCTGAATGTCAACAGTTTCCGGCCCTCGAACGGGCCGGGGCGGGATGGTCCCCGTGACGGGTTTATCCTATCAGTAACCGAGGCTTATCCCTTTTCATGGGCAGCTTCGATTTTTTCAGTAGCTTCCAAAATCTTGGTGCTGTTTTCAGCCACGCGAATCAGCGCGACAATGCTCTCTAGCGTGACGCGCCACAGAAGTACATTGAGGAACAGCACCAGAGCTACCGGAATTCCTACCAAGAACGCAAAAACACCTGGTGTACCCATGCCGACCAACGCGCTTGCGAGGCTCCCCCAAACAAACAACGCGGTGAGACCAGCGACTAATAAGCCAACGGCATAGACGATTCCCAACAAAGGAATGGTGATGAATTTGTTGAATCTCAGATCAAAAAGGCCCTCGAAGGGATTACTGCGTTTTACCGCGGGACCGGGCTGCTGATATTGGGCATAAGGCCCAGCGTTTCCGGTTGGTGCCCCTTGGGGAGGGGAGGGCTGAGCCCCTGGCATCTGTTGGTAGGGCTGAGGTGCCGGTGTCTGTGCAGGTATTGCCCCGGTGGGTGTTCCGGTCTGAAGGGGGGTGAAGCCGGGTTGCATCGGTTGGCTAGGCTGCGCAGACTGGGCAGGTTGTGCCGGAGGCTGCACGGGAAGTACCGCTGGCTGGGCAGGTTGGCTAGATAGCGCTGGTTGCACCGCAGGCTGCGCGGGAGGAACCGCGGGCTGGGTAGGCGGCATCGCAGGCTGGGAACTAGGGTAAACCACGGGGTTTACGGGAGCGGGCAGCGAGGAATCATTTTCGGGGGGTGGAGGCAGGCTCACGGTTTTTCCTTTCAAAATCACACGATTTTACAGAAAAACCATATCACTTCGAAGCCCGCGTGCGCACGCGCGATAACCAAAGCAAAGAGGAAGATTTTTCCTTAAATTTACTTGGAATTACCGCCGCGTCCCTCACCCGTGGTGAGCGAAACTTTCCGAGAAGCGGTTGTGCAGGCGACGTAGGGGTCGTGGTGCCCACCAGTTCACCCGCCCAAATAGAGCCATCACGGAGGGCACCAGCACCATCCGGACAATCGTGGCGTCAAAGGCGACCGCCAACGCCAAAATAAACCCGACCTGCTTCAACACAATCATGTGTCCGGTCACGAACGCAAGGAACACGAACACCAGGATGGTCGCTGCGGAAGTAACAATCCGAGCTGACCGTGACAAACCTTGAATGACCGATAGACGCGCCGACCCGGTCTCGTCCCACACCTCTTTCATCCGCGACAGTAGGAACAGCTCGTAGTCCATCGACAGCCCGAAGCCGAAACACATCAGCATGACTACCACGTAAGATTCCAAGCCCGGCAGCTTTTGGGCGCCCAACAGCTCCACCCCGAAACCGTCAACAAAGACCAAGGTGGAGATCCCCAAGGTAGCCATCAGCGACAACGTGTTTATCACCAGGGCTTGTAGCGGTATCACTATCGAGCCGGTCATCAGGAACAGCAGGATGATGGTGATTATCACCAGCACGCTGAGTACCCAGGGCAGGCCTTGGGCCAACGAGGTGATGAAGTCGATTTGGTTTGCCGCCTGACCGATGACATAGCGTTGGAAATCGTGGGGTTTATCCCGGATTTCCTTCACGATTTTCTCGGCTTCGGGCGAACCGACGTCTTTCGTCTCCAAATCCACTATCGCCACGGAGTCTGACGTGTCGCTCAGCTTGGAAGCGGCAAACACTTGGGCAATTCCTTTGATATCGCTGAGGTTTGCTTCGGTCCAGGCGTCAAGTTGCTCGGGCGTGGTGTCCTCGGCGACGATTCGCACCGGAGGCAGTCCGGTGCGCGGCACCTGGACAGCTAATTCTTCGTACAAGACCCTTTGTTCGTTGTGGACTGGCAGCATATCAAACAACGAGTTGCGCAGGTTCAAGGTCGCCAGCGGCAGACACGCCGCCACCAAAACCGCGGCCGAGACGATGAAAGACAGCCAGGGTCGGCGGGTTACCGCGATAGAGATGCGATAGAAGAACGTGTTTTCCGTTTCGGGGTCAACTTCCGGTGTGCCATCCGGATCTTTGCTTTGCGCTACCTGGTGCTTCACATGCGTTGGCTCGGCGTCGCCCATGAAACGACGCAAGAGCGGAATCTTGGTCAGGATGGAGGGCTTTTCCAGACGGGCAGAGGCCATAAACATGAGGGCAGACACCAAGGTCAACGCCGCAATCATCGCCAGCAGCACGGTGGAGGACCCCGCAATACCCAGGGACTTCAACAGTTCCGGCCGGAAGAAGATCATGCCGGAGGATGCAATCGCCACGGTCAGGGCACTAAAGAACGTGGTTCGCCCTGCTGTTGCCAGGGTAATTTCCAAAGCCCGTAGATAGCGCGGGTTCAACGCTTCCAACCGCTCGCGGGTCTTGGGTTTTCTCACCCCGGAGAAATCCGGTTTCCACTCGCTTTCTGGCAGGTCACGTAAGCGCACGAGTTCCTCGTGGTAGCGCGACACGATCAGCAAACCGTAGTCGATGGATAGCCCCAGCCCCAGCACTGAAATCACGTTGACAGCGAAAGACTGCTGTTCAAACAGATAAGTCATCCCCAGCATGATGGCCAAAGCGGTGGAAATCGCCACCAACGCCCCCGACAGCGGCAGCAAAGCGGCCAAAAATCCTCCGAACACGACCGCCATAATCAGGAAGGACAGCGGAATCCCGATTGATTCGGAACGCACCAGGTCGTTCTTTAGGGTTTGGATTCCGGCCTGGTTTACCAGGTCCGCGTCCGTGACCCGCACCCGGAAATCGGACTGCACAGCATCTTTGGGCAGGGCTGTCCGCAGCGTTGGCCCGAGCCCACTCAGGGCTTTCTCTACGTTCTTAACGTCAGGCTCGAACTGTTTCGGCGGGGTCTTTTGAGCTTTCCCGTTCACCCGCAAATCCATGGTGGCCACGATGACAAACCCCTGGCCATCCTTCGCCACCAGTTCCCGCGCTTGAGGATCGAGCATGGCGTTATATTCCACGAAAGGATAAGACACCTTATCTACGTGAGGCATCCCTTTCAGTTTCGTTTCAAACTTTTTCAGCTCGGTGTACAGGGCTTTCGAGACGGGCCAGTCGGGTTCGGACAGCGCCTTGGCTTGGTCGCCCAGCGTTTTGGCCTGGTCGCCCAGCGCTTGGGCGCGGTCAGCTAGGTCTTTGGCGATGTCGCCCTTGTCTTTCGCTTGATCGCCCAAGACTTGAGCCTTGTCGCCTTTCGCTTTGGCTTGGTCACCCAGTCGGCGGGCTTGCGCCGCGAGACTCTGAGCCCGGTTTCCGCTGGCAAGAGCCTGATCCCCGGCTGCCTGCGCCTGGGCACCGATTTCTTGGGCACGAGCGGCCTCGGTCTGGGCTTCGGTTCCTGCCGCCTGGGCGTCGGCCCCAAGTTTTTGGGCAGCAGCTCCCTGTTCCTGGGCTTCGGCGCCGGCCTGTTGGGCTTGGGCGCCGAGCTGTTCAGCTTGCCCTTTCGCCGCCCCGGCTCCCGCCATATCGCCACTAGCGGCGAGCTGCTGGGCTTTTGCCCCGGCCGCCTCCGCCTGAGACTTCAACTCCTGCGCCTTCGCGCCCGCCGCCTGGGCTTTTGCCCCGGCCGCCTCCGCCTGAGACTTCAACTCCTGCGCCTTCGCG